>NZ_JAMYSJ010000008.1:0-266988 GCF_040321855.1 Mesorhizobium sp. M0227
GCGAGCACAAGAAGCTCGCTCTACGCCAAGCCGCATGACCAGCTTCATGATCGCCCATTTTGCAGAACTTGACGCACACAACCAAGAGCCCCCTAACCTTCCCCCCAAGGGCAGGGCTATCGCATGTGGATTCTTGCGAAGAAGGACCCCCACCCTAACCCTCCCCACAAGGGGGAGGGAACGCTGCCGCGTGCCTTTAAATTCTTCTTTGGCGCCGAAAGACAGACGATTTGCCTAGGTCAGCGCCAACGGAAGTCTCCCTCCCCCTTGTGGGGAGGGGTTAGGGGTGGGGGTCCTCTTCGCAAAAAAACTGTAGGTGACAACCCAGGTGCTTCAGGGAGCTTATCCCTGCACTGGCGGAACACCAGTGCAGGCGCTCGCTCTAATCAGAGAAAACCGATGAACCGTCCGGCGAAAAGCACGGAAATCCACAGCAGAATCGAGAGCACGGCCAGGACGGTCCCACCTGCCGGCTCGCCGCGGCCTGTTGCGCGGGAGAAGCGCATGAAGGCGAGGAAGTTGACGCCGGCGAGAAGGATGAGTGCCATCTTGGCGAGGAAAACCGGCATCGCCGCATAGGTGCTCGCCTTCACTGAAAACAGCAGCGAGCCTGTGACGAGCGCGCCCGCGAACGCCGCCAACGCAATGTGGCGCAGCAGCCCGACGAACGCCGCTTGCGGCAGCGAACGGAAAGCACCGCATATCCTGAGGTCCATGAGAACGACGCTGGTCAGCAGCGCGCCGATCGACATGATGTGGAGCGCATTGACCACGGGGTAGGCGACGAAGGACGCCTTCAGCCACCGCGCCAAAGCGAGTTGCTCGATGCCGGCGAGAAGCTCCGTCATCTAGGCCGGCGGCACGCGGTCGGGATAGACATCATAGGTCTTCCCGTTGACGATGAGGCGCACCGCCTTCATGCGCTTTTCGGTCGCCTCGAGCGAGCGGTTGCCGATCGCGGTCACCTCGTCGCCGACCTTGGCCACCTCCTCCGTGAAGCCGGCGGCGATCGTGCGGGACGGCGGCGCCATCTCCACCCGCCAGGCCTCGCCCTCGGCGTCGACATCCAGCGTGGCATGCGGATTGCCGATATAGATGGCCGTGATCTTGCCCTTGAGTTCGAAAAACCCGTCCTGCGTCCACGACCAGCCATGATGGGCATAGGCCGCGGTGCCGGCGGCAAGGATCACGGCCGCCGTCAGCAAGACGCCGCGAATTCCGTTGAACTGCATCGCTCGTCTCCTCGGTTCATCCAGAGGCATTCGAGAGTAGGACACAGCACGGCAACGTCAAATCACATCGGGCGAAGACCACCGCCGCCAGGCGCCCGCTCAATCACCGGCGACCTTGCCTTGCTAATGACATCCATGCGCGCCACTCTCGCCTCTCCTGCCGTTCTTCCCCCAGGCTGAAGACCGGACTCACATCCAAACGAGGCAAACCATGAGCAGCATGAGAGACCGTCAGGAAGGCTTCGAAAAGAAGTTCGCGATGGACGAGGAAGCGAAGTTCCGGGCCATGGCGCGCCGCAACAAGCTGCTCGGCCTGTGGGCCGCCGAACAGCTCGGCAAATCCGGTGCGGACGCCGACGCCTATGCGAAGGATGTGGTGCACGCCGACTTCGAAGAGGCCGGCGACAACGATGTGTTCCGCAAGGTCCGCGCCGATTTCGACGCGGCAGGCATCGCCCAGTCGGATGCCCAGATACGCACCGCCATGGAAGAGCTGCTGGTGACCGCGGTCGAGCAGATCAGATCGGCCTGAGCAGCGCTCAGCCTTGATCGGGATACGGCGTGCCGTCCGGAGGCACAGGGCCACATTGTGGTGTTGGTTTGCCAAGCGGGCTGGTTTCCATGGTAGCGCTCTACGGCGCCCCCCTCTGTCCTGCCGGACATCTCCCCCTCAAGGGGGGAGATTGGCAGCTTTGGCGCCGGCCTTCATCTTGCAACGTTGAAAATTGGCGAAAACAGTGACGACGGCCAATCTCCCCACCTGTGGGGGTTGAGGAGTGGTCCGCGAAGCGGATGGAAAGCCAATTGCTTGGCTTTCCAAATAACGAACGTCCGGCAGGACAGAGGGGGCGCCGTAGAGCGCCAACCTGAACCGCACTCACCCCTGATGCGCGGCCGCCAGTTCCTTCACGTGCTTTTCGTGCATCTGCAGCGTCGGCAGCGTCTTCTTGGCGAATTCCTTCATCGCAGGGTCGTCGCCGGATTGCGCATAGCCGCTGAACAGCGCGACGGCTTCCTTGTGGGCGTTGGTCTGCATTTCGATGTATTTGGCCTGGAACTGATCGCCGCTGGCGCCCTTTAATTCATCGAGCATCTTCTGCTCCTTGGGCTGCAGGGCCGGACCGGACGGCGCTGTGGCCGAGGTTGTCTGGCCTTGGGCAAGCGCCGCCTTGAATTCCTCGCCGGCCTTGGTGTGATCGGCGATCATCTGTTTGGCAAACGCCTTGACGTCGGCGTCGGTCGCCTTCTGCTCGGCGAGCTTGCTGGACTCGATCTCGAACTCATTGGCGCTCGGCACCGTCTTGATGAAGGTCGAAGTGTCGACCTTCGTCGTCGTGGCGAGCGGCGTGGTCGTGGCGGTCGTGTTCGACTGGGCAAAGGCCGGCGCGCCGGCAAGCAACGCTGCTGCGGTCAGGATGGTAAGCGTTTTCATGGCATGTCTCCGGTTGGAATTGTCCCTCGGACAATCCAACGTCGCTTGGGCACTCCGGTTGCAGCTCATGAGGAAGAAGCCTGCGCATGTCGCCTCAATCGCCCCACCGTATCCGTGCCTGACTCGAACGCTCGCCGATGCGCTCGTTCGAGCCAGCCATGTGACTCATGTTCCGAAAACTGAAACGCGGCGGCTGACCAGAGCTGCCTTTCAGTGGCAACACGCCTCGCCATATTGCAACTGCTCGTTCCAGTTCGGGCGGCCTTCAGGCGTGAAATCCATCAGGTTCCACAGCGTTTCGCAGGTGCCAAGGCCGCGTGGGTCCTGGCCCGGCTCCGTCGGTGCGAAATCCAGTTCCGAGCTCCAGAAATGGCGTATGCCGTCGCCGTCGCGGTGGAACACCGACAGCAGCGGGATCTGTGAGCCGTCGGCCGCCTCCGCATTGTAGTCGCGCTTGAAGCTGTTGGAAGCCGAAGACACCAGCCGCATGTTGCGCCAGCCCCGGTCGCGGCCGAGCGTGACCAGGTTTTCGAGCGCGGTCTTGCCCACCACCGCGAAATTGAAGCCGGCGGCCTGGAGATGCCCGACGGCGCCGTCGAACTGATCGAGCAATGCCGTGCAGGACGGACATGGCTGGTCCGGTCGGGCAAGCTTCGCCGTGCCGCCGCTGGTCGCCACATCGCGCTTCTCCTGCGGGTGGCGCGGGAACATCATGTTGTAAAGGATGAGCGAGTCATTGCCCGGCGCGAACAGCTCCGACAGTCTTGTCTTTGCGGGCTTGCCCTGGGCATCCAGTGCGTCGAATTCATAGTCCTGGCGGATCAGCCCGCCCGGCGGCAGCGCGCGCCGGGCCTCGGCGACCTCTTCCATGACCCGGCGCAGCTCGATTTCCTTGCGCAGCAGTTTTTCACGCGCGGTGCGGTATTTCGCGGATTCGTTGGGAAAGGTGATCATGATCGGCTCCTTCAAGTCGCGGCGCCGGCGTCCCGGCGCGGTTGCTCTGCGACCCAAGGACGTTTGGCGGCGATCGGTCCCGACATTTATTGCGCATGGTGAGATGTCGTAATACCTGTTCGGGCAGCGTGATCCGGGGAACAACATGCACGACGACGAGATCGATCTGCGCTGCCCGCAAGTGGTGGCCGACAATGCCGCCAAGGGCCTCAGGCTGCGCGGCGAATTCGGCCGCGGCGGCACCGGGATCGGCGTGGCCCGCGCCACCGAGCTGAAGAACCGGGAAAAGCTCGCGCCCTCCACCATCCGCCGCATGGTCAGCTATTTCGCCCGCCACGAGATCGACAAGCGCGGCAGGAACTACGGCAATGAGCAAAACCCTTCGGCCGGCTACATTGCCTGGCTGCTGTGGGGCGGCGACGAAGGCCGCGCCTGGGCCCTGGAGCTCAAGAAGAAGATCGGCAACGCACCGGACATCTGAGCGTTTCGCCCCCTCACCCCTTGACCCCGCCGGCGGTGAGGCCGGAAACGATCTCGCGCTGGAAGATCAGCACCAGCACCACCAGCGGCACCGTGACGATCACCGAGGCCGCCATGATGTTGCCCCAAGGGATCTCGAACTGCGAGTTGCCGGAGAGCAGCGCGATCGCTACCGGCACGGTCCGCTGTGCGTTGTTGGAGGTGAAGGTCAGGGCAAACAGGAACTCGTTCCACGCGCCGATGAAAGCCAGCAGGCCGGTGGTCGCCAGCGCCGGCCACATCAGCGGCAGGAAGACCCGCGTGATGATGATCCACGGCGTCGCGCCGTCTAGGATCGCCGCCTCCTCGACCTCGACCGGCAGGTCGCGGACGAAGGTGGTGAGCACCCAGACGGTGAACGGCAAGGTGAAGATCATGTAGGAGAAGATCAGCGCGAACAGCGAATTGTAGAGGCCGAACAGACGGACCAGTTCGAACAGCCCGGCCAGCAGCGCCACCTGCGGGAACATCGACACCGACAGGATGATGAACAGCAGGGCCGAGCGACCGCGAAAGCGAATGCGCGCCAGCGCATATGCTGATGTGACGCCGAGCAACAGCGACAACGCGACGACTGCGCCGGAGACGAAGAGCGAGTTCGCGAGGTTGCGCACGAAGCTGCCCTCGGTCAGCACATTCCGGTAATTGGCAAGACTGATCGTCGTCGGCCACAGATCGGCTCGGAACAGGTCGGTCCCCGATTTCAGGCTGGTGACGATGGCGTAGTAGAACGGGAACACGGCGACGAAGACGATGACCGCGACCAGCAGGTAAAAGGCCGTGCGCTTCACGATCCACATGTCAGCGGCCTCCGTCCAGGCTTATCCGGCCGATCCGGATGGTGACGATGGTGAGCAGAGCCAGGATCAGGAAAAGCAAGGTCGAGGCGGCGGAGCCATAGGCGAACTTGTCGAACTCGAACAGGTTCTCGCGGGCGAACACCGACATCGACTTGGTATGCACATTGTTGGGCGTCAGCACATAGATCAGGTCGAAGATGCGCAGCGCATCGAGCGCGCGGAAGATAACCGCCACCATCAGCGCCGGCCGGATGAGCGGCAAGGTCACCCGCCAGAAGATCTGCCAGGGGTTGGCGCCGTCGAGCCTGGCGACCTCGATGATCTCCCTCGGCAGCATCTGCAGCGCGGCCAGGATGAGCAGCGTCATGAACGGCGTCGCCTTCCAGATATCGACGATGAGGACGGCCGCCATCGCCGTGTCGGCGTCGGCCGTCCAGGCTATCTTGGTGCTGATCAGGCCGAGGTTGAGCAGCACGACATTGATGATGCCGAACTGGTCGTTGAGCATCCATTGCCACATCTTCGCCGAGACGATCGTCGGGATCGCCCAGGGGATCAGGATCGCTGCCCTGACGATGCCGCGGCCGGCGAATTCCGCGTTGAGAACCAGGGCAACGATGGTGCCGAGGATGGTCTCGCAGGTCACCGAAATCACTGTGAAACGAACCGTGTTCCAGACGGCACGCCACCAGACCGGATCGACGAGCAACCCGTCATAGAGGGTCCTGCCGCTCGGCATGCTGAACACCGAGAAATAATTGGCGAAGCCGACCCATTGGCGCGCATCGAGATCGGCCAGCGAGGCATCGGTGAAGCTGAAATAGACCGTGCGGGCAAGCGGCCAGCCGGCCGCCGCGGCGAGCACCAGCAGCATTGGCGCCAGGAAAAGCCACGCCGAGCGAACGCGCTGCGCCGTCAACTGCGAGAGCGCGGCCCTGGCTGTTTCCGGTTCCGTCCCTGTCATCTCGGTCCGCTCGTTGCGGTCCCGCCGGGTGGCTGTCCCAGTATCGTCACCAGCCTCGGCCCTTCAACTTGGTCAGCATCGCTTCGAGATCGGCCAGATTGTCGGCGGCAGTGCCGTCGCCCGAGAGCGTGTTGTGCACGGCGTTCCAGAACTGGCTCGACGCCTCGTTGTATTTGATCCTGATCGCGGCCGAGGGGCGCGGCACCGCATCGAGAAAGATCTGCTTCCAGCGCGGAACGATCGGCTGTTGCCTGGCGATGTCGGCATCGTCATACAGCGCCTGGATGGTCGGCAGGTTGGACGTCTTCAGCGTGCGGTATTTCTGCATCGCGGGCGAGGCGATGAACTTGATCAGCTCGATCGCGGCATCCGGATGCTTCGAATATTTGGAGACGGCGAGATTCCAGCCGCCCAGGGTCGCGACCGGTCGGGCGCCCTCGCCCGTGCCGGCCGGCAACGGCGCCACGTCGAATTTGCCCTTGATCGGCGAGCCCTCGCCGTTGCCGAGCGCGTAGGCATAGGGCCAGTTGCGCATGAACACCGCTTTGCCTGTCTGCCAGACACCGCGCGATTCCTCTTCCTGGTAGGCGAGCACGCCGGGTGGCGCGATGGTCCCGACCCAGCCCTTGACCATGTCGAGCACCGCCGCCGCTTGGCTGTTGTTGACGGAGATGGTGCCGTCCGGCTCGATGATCTGGCCGCCGCCATTCGACATCACCCATTCGAGCGCGTCGCAGGTCAGCCCCTCATAGGCATTGCCCTGAAAGACGAAGCCCCAGATATCCCGATTGCCAGCCGCACGCTCCTTGTCCATGACCAGCTTGGCGGTGTCGGCCAGTTCCTTCCAGGTGGCCGGCACCTTGGCGCCATATTTGTCGAGGAGATCCTTGCGGTAGTAGAGCGCCGGCGCATCGGTAAAGATCGGCAAGGCGACGAGCTTGCCGTCGACGGTCTGCGACTGGATGATCGACGGGAAATGCTCAGCCACGATATCCTTGGTCGCTGCGGTCAAATCCACGAGCTGGCTGGCGAGTTGCGGCGCCCAGATCACATCCGTCTGGTAGACGTCGATGTCGCTGTTTCCGGCGGCAAGCCAAAGCCGGTACTGGCCGAACTGGTCGGTCCCGGACGCCGGCATGACGACGATGCCGACCTTGTTGCCGCTGTCTTTCTCGTAACGGTCGAGGATCTCGCGCAGCACCTTGATGCCATCGCCGGTATCGCCCGACACGATCGACAGATCGACGGCCCATGCTGGCGTGCCAGCGAGCATGGCAGCGACGCCGACCGCAAGGAATGCGTGAGAAAACGTCATGGTGGTGGATGTCCCTCCGCAGCCGGTGACGGAAAATCCTCCCACGCGCCGGCAGCTTGTCAGGCCCTCACCTCCCATTAAATGCGAAGCGGCGCTTTTGGGTTCCCAAATCATGCCGTTCCTGCGTGGGCGACATGCATCAGGGTGTGTTGAGATTCAGGTCAGGCAACCATGGGTGCTTCGGCCGGCGAAGGCCGGAAGCGCAGGGAACCGTCGCTTGCAGGCCGGCATCACCTGAATATCCGCACACCCTAGCCTTCCCAGGCGACAGGCATCATGCCCAGCCGCTCATAGAGCCGGACGGCGGCGGGATTCTCGACGGTGTTGGTCTTGAGGTCGACATGATCGGCGCCGCGTTCGCGAAAAACGGCGAAGGCGTGCCACATCAGCGCTTCGGCAACACCCTTGCCGCGCGCCTCGGGATGAACGGCGAGATCCTTGACGAAGGCGCGGGTCCAGCACAGTGCCGCCGCCGCCAGCCGGCCCTTGGCGTCGATCACGAGGAAGCACAGCGCCGGGTCGAATTCGGGATCGTCCGCGATACGCGGCCACCACTCGTCGAACGGGCCATCGGCGCCATCATCGAACACTTCGGTCAACAGCGCATGCAGGGCGGGCGCGTCCCCGGGCTCGAAGCTGCGCATGACAAAACCCTCCGGCCAATGTGGCGGAACCAGCGTCTCGTCGAGGATTTTGCGCAGCCGGATGTCGTTCAAAGCCGGCGGGCGCGGTTCAGGCATCGCGCTCAGGCGTCGGGCTGCAGGCGGCGGCGCTGGCGGTCGCGGCCAAGGCCGGTCGCCTCGAGCAGGCCCTTGCGCTTGGCGTCGTAATAATAGCCGGTCTGGTAGAGCCAGTCGGCCTTCTTGGCGTTGCCGCCGGCCACCAGCCAGGCGCCGCGCAGATATTTCACCGCGTATTTCAGATTGGTATCGGCGTCGAACAGGCCCTTGGCCGGCCCGTCATAGCCCATGCCGCGCGCCGTCGCGTGCTTGATCTGCATCAGTCCCCAATGGCCGTTGTTGTAGGCTTTCGGGTTGAAGGTGCTCTCGCGGTTGACGACATGGCGCACCAGATCCACCGGCACCTGATAGATCGCCGCATATTTCTCGATCAGCCGCTCGACATCGCCACGCACGCCCGTCGTGTGTTCTTCTTGCACGGGCCCTGCCGGGAACTGGACCAGGGCCGCCGGGTTCTGCGGCACGACATAGGCGACCTGCTGGACGCCCGGCATGCGATCGCCCTTGGCGGTTGCCGGTATGACCAGCCCCGCGGTCGTATAGGTCTCGGCCGCCTTGACCGGCTCGCTCGCCTTTGCCGGCGGCGGCGCCTGCCAGGCATTGGCGGTCATCACCGCGGGCACGGCTGGTGCCGCCGGTGTCGATCCGGCAAAAGCGGCGGTCGCGGCAGCCGGCTGTGCGGCGGGATCGAGCGGCAGTTCGGCCGTCTGAGCGGGGGCGATTCCCGATGATTCCGGCAGCACCGAAACCGTCTCCGGCAGAGGCACGGTGAAGCCGGCGTCAGTGCCGGCGACGGTCGCTGTTTCGGTGAGAGCAGGCGCGGACTTCATCTGCGAGGTCGACGTGCAGCCGCTGATGCCGGCGGCGGCCAGGATCACGCCGATCGCGATAAGGTTGAGTTTTGCTGGCAAGCCGCGCTCGGGTCCGGTTTGTCGGGTTGTTAAGAAATCCCTTACACCAGCGATTCAGGCCGGGCAATCGGGGCGATCAGGTGGTTTTCGGGTGGCGAGACGCAGGCGGTGGTGCCATATTGTTCCGGATATGTACTGGGACGAATCCCGGATTTCGCCACTTTGCGGGAAGGAGCGCATCATGGTCACGACAGCTTCGATCACGGCCGGCCACGCAGTGTTAGAAACAGTGATCGGTTTCATGGGCATTGCCTGGAGCGAAAAGGGCCTGATCCGGCTCTGCCTGCCCGAACGCAGCCGCGAAGCGGTGGAGCGGCGCCTGCTGCGCCATGGCGGCGTTTCCACCTCCACGGCGCAGCCGCCATGGGTGGTCGAGCTGATCGCAGCGATCAAGGCCTATGCGGCGGGCGAGGACATCGATTTCTCCGCCGTGCCGGTCGATCTCGACGGCGTCGACGATTTCCGCCTCGCCATTTACGACGCGGCGCGAAAACTCTCCTTCGGCGAAACCACCACCTATGGTGAGCTGGCCAAAACCGCCGGCCATGCCGGGCTCGCCCGCGAAACCGGGGCCGCCCTTGGCGCCAATCCGGTGCCGCTGGTCATCCCTTGCCATCGCATCCTTGCCGCCGGCGGCAAGATCGGCGGCTTCTCGGCGCCCGGCGGATCGATCACCAAGGAGAAGATGCTGGCCATGGAAGGCGTGCGCGTCGGCCCGCTGCCACCGGCGCAGGTGTCGTTCGGGTTTTGAACGGCGGCCGGTGCTGGCAGTAAGCCGGGATCAGTACATCGATCGCCTGTTGACCGGGTTGGCGGGCACCGGCTTCCAACGCGGAAAATATCCACGATGACCGTCTCTGGCGTGTCAGCCGTTTTCGGCTGAACGACCTGGGGCATGACAAGATCGCCTTGGGCGATCACCCGCTTGAAGTCGACCGCCTGTTTCGGCCAATGGGCAACTCCCATCTTTTCCAGAAGCTGCCTGACCGAGTCGCGACCGTCCGTCATCGTCGGGTTTAAGTTGCAGCATGGATGTCTCCCTGGTTGCGTCGGTGTCAGGTCAGTGCGCGCGCGACGAGGACCGTATCGACATACTGCCGCATGCGGATGATCTTGCCGTCCCGCAGTTCGTAGAGATGAGCGAAGGGGGCCGTCATGGATTTTCCCGTCGCCTTGTATGTACCGGAATACACGCCGAAGGCCGCCACCCGGTCGCCATCGGCAATGAAACTGTGCACGGCGGCGTGGTATCCGGTCCACTCCGAGCCGAGCCGCTTGAAAACACCCTGCATCAGGGCCTCGACGCCGATATAGGTGCCGGCATAGGGAAACCCTTCCGCCTCGGTCCATTCGATGTCGGCGGAAAGAACGGCCAGCAGATTGCGGCCGTTCTCCTCGGAAGTTCCCTCGTAGGTTCCCTCGTAGGTTCTACGGATCAAATCGAGGTTCGTCGCCATCTCAGCCCCACTTCATCTCGCCCTTGGCGACCTTGGATCCGACATCGAGGGCGACGCCCATACCGAGGCCGGGGAAGCGGGCCTCCATGGCCGCCTTCAACGCGGCGCTGTCTGCCGCCTTGCCCAGTTCTTCCTCGAAGGTGATGAGATAGGACTTGGTGAACTCCACCGCCGAAGGACCGATCGCGGCATCGGGGGCCATGTGGCCAGGCACCACGACAGCGGGCTTGCGGGCGGCAATCGCGTCCAGCGTCTTGATCCAAGCGGCGCGGCTCTCCCTGGTCTGCGTGTCGGCGGTCCAGACATGAACGCCCGAGAAGATCATCACTCCGCCGAAAACGGCATTGAGCGACGGCACGAACAGATAGCGGCGGTTGGCCAATCCTTCTTCCGCATTGACGATCTCGACAGTCTCGCCATCGACGGTCAGCGTTGCGCCGTCGAATGCCTCGGGGAAGACGATGTCGGACAGCGCCTGCGGGCCATTTTCCTTCAATTGCGGACCCCAGACGGCGAGCTTCTTCTCCACATTGCCCTTGATGGCTTCCAGCGTGGCGGAGGCGGCGATCACTTTCGCCTCCGGGAAGGCGTCCCGCACCGGCTTCAGGCCGAAGTAGTAATCGGGATCGGACTGAGTGACGTAGATGGTGGTCAGCTTCTTGCCGCTGGCCTTGATGGCATCGGCGAGCGCTTTGCCGTCCGGATAGGTGAAGCCGCCATCGATCAACAGGGCTTCGCTCGGCCCCGACAGCAGCACCGGCGCACGGAAGAAGCCGTTTGGACCCGCCGGGAAGTGTTTCCAGCCAAGCTTGGCGCCGGCGGCTCGGCCGCTGTCGATGGGAGCGAAAGCGGCGGTTGCGCCGAGGGCCAATGAGGTCTTCATGATCTGTCTCCTCGTGAACATGGAATATCTCCGTTGAATGAAAGGGATCGGATGCGGCTGCGCACCCGCCGGCCGCAGGACGGACGGTGGAACGGCACGGTAGGCTCTTTGGATTAATCAATAAATTGGCTATAATAATACAAACTGTATGTTGAAAGCTTACAATGAGCCTTCGTGGTGGAATCGATAAACCTCAATCGCCTCGCCTATTTTGCCACGGTGGTCGACGCGGGTTCCTTCACCCGCGCGGCCGAGCGGCTCGGCATCACGAAAACAGTTGTCAGCCAACAGGTCGCGCGCCTTGAGGCTGAGCTGCGAACCACGCTTCTCGTGCGCACGACGCGAAGGGTCGAGCCGACGGAAGCAGGCCGTCTTCTGCATGCACGCTGCGTTCTGATCCTGCGGGATGTCGAAGAAGCGATCGCCGAGGTTGGCGAGGCCAACGCCGAGGTGGCCGGTGTGCTGCGTGTTTCCGCGTCCAATGATTATGGCGCGATCGTGCTGGCCCCGATCGCCGCCCGCTTTCGCCAGAAATTTCCTGCCTGCGGCGTCGAACTGCTCATTTCCGATGCCATAATTGACTTGATCGACAACAAGATAGACCTGTCCATCCGGGTCGGCTGGCTGGAGGACTCCAGCCAGCAGGCGCGCCGCATCGGCACCTTCCGGCAAATCCTGGTCGCGTCGCGGGATTTCGCCGCCGGGATCAGAGTAGACAAGCCAGAAGACCTTTCTTCCTTACCGCTCGTTGCCAATGCCGTGCTTCGCAAGCCGTTCACCTGGAACTTCACCCGAGGCGGTTTCGAGCCGCGCACCATCACCCTGCGCGAGGCATTCTCCATCAACTCGACGCCGGCTGTGCTGGAAGCGACGCTCGCCGGGGGCGGACTGGCAGTTCTGCCGGACTATCTGGTCGTCGACCACCTATCGCAAGGCCGCCTCGTCCACGTGCTCCCCGACTGGGTGCTGCCCTCCGGCGGCATTCACGTGGTCTATCCGGCAGCGCGCTTTCGCCCGCAAAAGGTGACGCAATTTGTGTCCATGCTCACAGAACACATCCGGGATTGAGAGCAATGGCTGCCGGTCGATAAGCGCTAGTTGTTGTGGAAGAACCGCCGGCGGAAATGCCGGTCATTGTCCGGCCGCTTACAGTTGTAGACCGGGCAGGACTTTGTGTCGGCGCTCGGCACGTAGGCCCGTGTCCTCACCTCGCCCATGCTGCAGAATCGCTGGCTCTGTACATAGCGGTCGTAGAGCGGCAGCCCAGGCACCCGCTTCGACTGATAGCGCAGGATGACGGCCCCTTGCCGGGCGATCGTCCCCTGAACCTTGCCGCAGCTCATACGCGTCGGGTCGTAGCGCGAGATCGCCTGCGCCTGAGCGGCGACAAGCGTGAGGCAGGCGGCAAGCAGAATGATTTTCATGGTCGTCTCCCCTGATCCGCCGCTCGAGAACAGCGTGATCTGCCGCAACGTTTTCAGCAGATTGGGGCAGCCGTTGGGCAGCGCTCGATCACGGCTTTCTCACGCAGTCTTGTATTTTATGCGAAACCAGCCTATATGCCTTCCATTGATATTTCGGCCGATCGATCCGGGCCTCGCGATCTTCGCGTTTGCTGACGTCTATCTCCAAAATCTCGATGCACACCGGCTGGACTTCGGTCCGGTCAATCTAAAGCAAATGTTGAAGGACTATCTAAAATGGCAACAGGAACGGTCAAGTGGTTCAACGCCACCAAGGGCTTCGGCTTCATTCAGCCTGACGCGGGCGGCGCGGACGTTTTCGTCCATATCTCCGCTGTCGAGCGTGCTGGACTGTCGACCCTGGTCGAAGGCCAGAAGATCAACTTCGAGATCGAGCAGGACCGCCGCACTGGCAAGTCGTCCGCGGGATCTCTGAGCAAGGCAGCCTGATTTTGCGAAGTGCGCGCGCCGGGCGAGAGCTCGGGGCGCGCGGCAAGTCACGGATGTACTGACAGTCGCGCGAGAAGCGCGCTGGAGCGGAAAGACCCGACAAGCTGGATCAGCAGATAGCTGCCAGCCCGGACCCGACGCTCCCGATCAGGCTACCAAGCATGGAAGGCGGGATTTATCCCGCCTTTTTGCTGTCTGGAGATCGGCGCCGCAGGCGATACGACCACCGGCGTTACTTACTCCACCCAATCGATCGGCACATGCCCCGGATCGGCCTCTACCCGGCCAAGCCAGGCCGCCACCGCCGGATAGGCGTCGAGCTGGAAACCACCCTGCTCCGCCGTATGCGTATAGGCATACAGCGCGATGTCGGCGACGCTGAGCGTGCTGCCGGAAAAGAAAGCATTGTTTTCCAGATGCCTGTTCATCACGCCGAGCGCCTTGTTGCCGCGCTCCAGCGTCACCGCCAGCCGCTCCGGGGTCGCATCCCCGGCACGTTCGGGGAAGGTCAGCAGCGCCTTGCGCACGGCAATGTAGGGCTCGTGGCTGTATTGTTCGAAGAACAGCCATTGATAGGCGAGCCCACGCTCATACCTGTCCGCCGGCAGGAAGCGTGTGCCTTCGGCGAGATAGAGCAGGATGGCGTTGGATTCGGCCAGCCGCCGGCCATCGTCGAACTCGAGCAGCGGCACCATGGCGTTCGGGTTCTTGGCGACAAAATCGGCTTTGCGTGTGTCGCCTGTGTGCGAACTCACTCCGACATTGGTAAAGGCAAGGCCAAGCTTGGCCATCAGCAGGCGCGGCTTGTAGCAATTGCCGCTGTCGATCATGCCGTAGAGTATCATGGCTGTTCTCCGGAGCACTGTCTCCGCGCGATTATCGCAGCGGCGGCGGCCTCAACCAATGATTTGTTTTGGTACGACGATCAGCGCCGCTGATGCAAAGCGTCCAAGGACGCTCACGGCACCAATTGTCGGCATGCCCTAGCCAAAGAGGGGCACGACCTTGCTGTCCCGGCCCAGCAGCGCATCGATGACCAGCGGCTTTTCCTCGAATACCGTGCCGGCAAGCGCGGGACGGGCGAGGAGAAAACCCTGCAGCAGGTCGACGCCGCCTTCGAGCGCGACGCGCAGATGGGTGGGCTGCTCGATGCCTTCGACCAGCACCTTGGCGCCGCGGTCATGCAGGCTGGAAACCAGCGGGCGGAAGAACCGTTCGGCGGCAGCGTGGCGGCAGAACTCCGCGAACCAGGTGCCGTCGATCTTGACGATGTCGGGCTTGAGCAGGCTCACCCGCTCCTCGGTCGAGTGCCCGGTGCCGAAATCGTCGATGGCGATGCGCATGCCGTCGCGCCGCATTTCGCGCACCAGCCGCGTGAGAAGCGCATCGTCGGCCGCCTGTTCGGTGATTTCGCAGACCAGCATGGCCGACGCCAGGCCGAACTCGCCGAGATGCCTGGTCATCAGGCGAATTTCGGCCAGTGCCCGCCCGGCATGGTCGTTGATCAACGGGTTGTAGTTGAAGAACAGGTCGAGGCCGTCGACGCCGATGTTGCGGAAATTCCTGAGATGCAGCGCCCGGCACATGGTTTCCACAAACAGCCGGTCCGAGACGGCAACGCTTTCAAAGAATACCTTCGGCGCGCCGGGGCGGCCGGCACGGTGCGGCTCGATCAGGGCTTCGGCCGCGACCGCGTGAAGGAACCGGCCGCGCGGCGCGAAAATCGGCTGGTAGGCGCTGCGCAGCCGGAACTCGCCATATATGCCGTATTCGATGCCGACTTCGTCGACCTGGATCGCATCGCCGACATTGCGCCGCCGATCATCTCTCATGTCGCCACACGGCGCCCGAAGGCCTTGACCGGCCGCGCCGAAGGCGTTGCCACGGCAGGAACCGTGTCGACGGCAGCAGCGACAGGCGCCTGCCTGGCCTTGTCGAAGACGCCAAAGCTGGTCGGCGCCAATTCGGGCCGCGCCAGCACGAAACCCTGCACCATCGACGCACCCGATTTCTCGGCGAGCTCCAGTTGCCAGCCCTCCTCGATGCCTTCGAACACCGTATGGATGCCTTGCTCCTCGAAGTTCTTCACCATGGCGGTCAGCAACGCAAAGCCGGCACCGGACTCCATCAGCTGCGTGATCCAGTAGGCATCGAACTTGACGATATCCGGCTTCAACTCCTTGACCCGATTGATGTCGGAATCGTCGGCGCCATAATCGTCGACGGCGATGCGAAAACCGTTGGCCCTCAGTGCCGCGACGAAGCCGTGCAAGGCTTCCTGCGACGCCGACCGCTGCTCGGTCACCTCGCAGACGACGCGACGCGGGTCGATGCCGGCCTCGTGCAGCACGAGCCGCATGTCGCGCAAGGCAGCGTCGGCAACAGTGCGTTCGGTGAACACCGACGGGTCGAAATTGACGAAGATCGACGCTTCCCGCGGCAGGCAGGCACCGGCGTTGAGAAGATGCAGCGTCCTGGTCAGCGCCTCGATATGCAGCCGGTCGGCGGCCGGACAGGTCGAGAAGAAATTCATCGGCGATTGTGGCTCGCCGTCGCGGAACGGTCGGATCAGCCCTTCGAACGCGACCACCGACAGCTTGCCTTCCTTGAAGGCGAAGATCGGCTGGAAGGCGCTTTGCAGCGTGTAGATGCCCCAGACACCGGTGGAGGTGCCGTCGTCCTGACGGATGATGTGGGCAAGCCCGACGCTGCGCGACACGGTTCCTCGCTCCGCAATTGGTCTGCGATCCTGCCACTCAAGCCTCTACCGCTCGTTAATGAATTTATTGTTGCCGACCGGGTCCCGATCACGGCTCCTTGAGACCTGGATCAGCCGACAATGCTTGCGTTGCGCGAAATCATGCGACATGAGAAGCGCCGCGGTCGCTCCTGGCCGCGCCGATCTTCCATGGAGACGTCAAGCTCATGGCCTTTCTTGCCGACACCCTTTCCCGCGTGAAGCCTTCCGCCACCATCGCGGTGACGCAGAAAGCGCGCGAGCTGAAAAATGCCGGCCGTGACATTATCGGGCTTGGCGCCGGCGAACCGGATTTCGACACGCCAGACAACATCAAGAATGCGGCGATTGAGGCAATCCACCGTGGCGAAACCAAGTATCCGCCGGTTTCGGGCATCGTGCCGCTGCGCGAGGCGATCGCAAAAAAGTTCAAGCGCGAGAACAATCTCGACTACAAGCCCGAGCAGACCATAGTCGGCACCGGCGGCAAGCAGATCCTGTTCAACGCCTTCATGGCGACGCTGAACCCCGGCGACGAGGTCATCATTCCTCGCCCCTACTGGGTCAGCTACCCCGAGATGGTGGCGATCTGCGGCGGCACCTCCGTGTTTGCCGACACCTCGATCGACGATGGCTTCAAGCTGACCGCTTCCGTGCTGGAAAAGGCGATCACGCCGAAGACCAAATGGCTGCTGATGAACTCGCCGTCGAACCCGTCCGGCGCTGCCTATACCGAGGCCGAACTGCGCGCACTGGCCGACGTGCTGTTGAGGCATCCGCATGTCTGGACGCTGACCGACGACATGTACGAGCACCTGACCTATGGCGATTTCGTCTTCAAAACCATCGCCGAGGTCGAGCCTAAGCTCTACGAGCGCACGCTGACCATGAACGGCGTGTCGAAAGCCTATGCAATGACCGGCTGGCGCATCGGTTATGCGGCGGGTCCGGTTCAACTGATCAAGGCGATGGACATGATCCAGGGTCAGCAGACATCGGGCGCCTGCACCATTGCGCAATGGGCATCCGTCGAGGCGCTGAATGGCCCGCAGGATTTCATCGCCAAAAACAAGGCGATCTTTCAAGGCAGGCGCGACCTTGTCGTGTCGATGCTCAACCAGGCACGCGGCATCACCTGTCCGTCGCCGGAAGGCGCCTTCTATGTCTATCCCTCCTGCGCCCAGCTGATCGGCAAGAAGACCAAAGCTGGCAGGCTGATCGACACCGACGAGACCTTCTGCTCGGAACTGCTCGAAGCCGAGGGCGTCGCGGTGGTGTTCGGCTCGGCCTTCGGCCTTGGGCCCAACTTCCGCATCTCCTACGCGACCTCGGAGAGGCTTCTGGAAGAAGCCTGCACACGCATCCAGCGTTTTACGGCTTCGCTGACCTGACCGACGCACTATGAACGCGAAAAACCCCGAAGGTTGTATCCAACTTTCGGGGGTCAGTTCATCACCGCCGTTTTTAATGGGTCGTCAGCCTCACGCCTCGTGCTTGGTCTCTTTGGCAGAGCGCGCCTCGGCCGGCGCCAACACGGCAACCAGCAGTGCGGCGGTGAGGAACGCGCCGATCGCTGCCGTCAGCATCGCGGCGTGGAAGCCGCCGGCATAGGCGGCAGCATAGAGTTCATGCACGCCGCTTTCGCCCATCGCCGCATCGGTTGCGAAATCATGCCGCGAAATTGCAGCACGAGCCACCGCTTCCGCGTCGGCGACACCGGCGTCGCCGAGATACCCGGTCAAAAGGTTGGTCGCCCGCATGCTCATCAAGGCGCCGAGCAAGGCGATGCCGATGGCAAGACCGCTCTGGCGGGTGGCATTGATGACCGCCGACACCATGCCCGAGCGTTCGCGCGGCGCATAGGACATGGCGGCAGCGCTGCCGGTCGGGATTGCAAGCGCATTGCCGAGGCCGCCAATGGCGAACAGAAGGCACAGCATCGCATAGGGCGTCGAAGGACCGGCCCAGCACATGCCGAGCATGGACAGGCCGATAGCAACATAGCCGATGGTCATCAGCGCGGAGTGACCATAGCGCGCGCTCAGCCTGCCGATCCATGGCGACACCACGATCTGAACGATGAAGGCCGGCGCCATGCGCAGGCCGGTCTGCGTCGGCGACCAGCCCTGCACCTGCTGCAGGAACATCGAGAAGAAGAAGACGCTGGAATAGGAGGTGAAGCCGAGCGCGAACGAAGCGACATTGGCGACGGCGAAGCGAACGTCACGGAACAGGCCAAGCGGCAGCATCGGCCGTGCCGTGCGCGCCTCGAAGCCGAGGAAAGCAGCCAGGCCGACGACGCCGGCGATGAGCGCCGCGACCGTCCTTGGCTCGCCCCAGCCATTCTCGCCGGCCGAGATCAGGCCAAAGGTCAGCGCCCCCAGCCACAGGATGCTGAGAGCCAGGCCGACGAGATCGAGATGGGCATGTTCGGGATGCGCCGTCTCGTTGATCGAAGCAGCACCGAGCGCGATCGTGATCAAGCCAAGCGGCAGGTTGATCAGGAAGATGCTTTGCCAGCCGACGGTCTCGACCAGGATGCCACCGAGGACGGGACCAACGAGCAGAGAGATGGCAGCGAACGACGCCCAGCCGCCAATGACGCCGGCGCGCTGGCGCGCATCGGGAAAGGCCTGCGTCAGGATCGACAGCGCGCCTGGAATGAGCAGCGAGCCGGCGATGCCCTGTACCACTCGGCCGGCCAGCAGCACCGGCAGATTGGGCGCGACGGCGCAGATCAGCGAGCCGGCCACGAAGATGCCGACGCCGGCCAGCCACGAGCGCTTGCGGCCATAGCGGTCGCCGATCAGGCCGGACGACAGCATGAAGGCGGACAGGCACAGCGTGTAGGCGTCGACCACCCATTGCAGGCCGCCGAAATCGGTTTGCAACGCCTGCTGGATGGTCGGCAGCGCGACATTGACGATGCTGACGTCGAGCAGAGCCACGAACGAACCAAGATAGACAGCGGCGACCAGGGGCAGACGGTGCTTTGACATGGCTACGTCCGGACGTGAGTTTCGCAATCATCACTGACCGACGGTCAGTTGAACGGGCGGCATGGCGCTGTCGATCCGGCGATTGAGCATGGCCTGCGCCACGATACGGGACTCGCCGCGAGTCGCCCTCTTCTAAAAATGTAGCGGCTGGAAGAGAAGCCGGCTTCCTGCGGACTGAGCATTCAGCCGCCATATTGTTCCGATGTCACCCCCTCCAGCCAATCGACATGGACATCGTCGAGCGCCTCCTGCATCGCGATATGCGTCATCGCCGATTTCGGCGCCGCGCCATGCCAGTGTTTTTCGCCAGGCGCGAACGAGATGACGTCGCCGGCCCTGATCTCCTGGACCGGGCCGCCCCACGTCTGGGCAAGCCCGGCGCCCACCGTCACGTAAAGCGTCTGGCCAAGCGGATGCGTATGCCAGTGGGTGCGCGCGCCCGGCTCGAAGCTGACCAGCGTGGCCCGCAGCCGCGCCGGCGCCTCTTTCTCGATGATCGGCGTCTGCAGCACCCGGCCGGTAAAGTATTTTTCCGGTGCGATGACGGTCGGCACGCTGCCGCAGGCAATGATCTTCATGGGTCGATGGTCCTTCAAACAGCGGGCGACGGATCGCCTGTTTTCAGTTTCGGCCGATATCGGTCGACGTGCAACAGCTTCCGGCTGCCAGCCCAGCATATGATCCGCACGGTCCACGGCCGAGCAAAGGGTTTCTATTTTTCTTGCCCTGCCGGCAAACAAGTGGGACGATGGCTTTGGGCAGGTGGCACTTGAAAAGAACCCGCCCGCGACGGTCGAACAGGCCGGCCGCCGCTCAGGACCGATTGACCAAGCCTGAACCATACATGCCAGTCGGTCCTACGGGAAACGCCTGAGTGGAGGTCAGTCATGGGTACTCGCGCCGGAGGACGACGCACGGGACCGAAATGCATTGCCATAGTCGGTCCCTTCGCAAGCGGTAAGACGACACTTCTCGAAGCCATATTGGCCCGTACGGGCTCAATTCCCCGACAAAATCCCGTTTCATCAGGTAACACCGTTTCAGATCATTCGCCCGAGGCGCGCGCCCACGCCATGAGCGTCGAGGCGACGGTCGCCACGACCGAGTTCATGGGCGAGCAGATCACCTTCGTCGACTGTCCCGGTTCCATCGAATTCTCCTTCGAGGCCGAGCCGGTGCTGGCCGCCTGCGACCTCGCGGTGGTCGTAGCCGAGGCCGACGAAAAGAAGATCCCTGCCCTGCAACTGATCATGCGCAAGCTCGACGATCTCGGCGTGCCGCGCATTCTGTTCCTCAACAAGGTCGACAAGGCAATCATCGGTGTGCGCGACACGCTGAAGATGCTGCAGCCGGCCAGTGCCGTGCCGTTGCTGCTGCGCCAGATTCCGCTGCGCAAGGACGGCGTCGTCATTGGTTCGATCGACCTGGCGCTGGAGCGCGCCTACATCTATCGCGAATATGCCGAAAGCGAGGTGGCGCAGATTCCCGGCGACGACAAGGCGCGCGAGCTCGAAGCGCGTTTCTCGATGCTGGAAACGCTGGCCGACCATGATGACCAGTTGATGGAACAGCTGCTCGAGGAGATCGAGCCGCCCAAGGACGCGATCTTCGACGACCTCGCCGCCGACCTGCGCGACGGTGCGGTGATCCCGGTGCTGATCGGCACCGCCGAGAAAGGCAACGGCGTGCTGCGCCTCCTGAAGGCGATTCGCCACGACGCGCCCGACATCGAGGCGACCCGCAAACGGCTCGGTGCACCCGACGGCGCGGCTACCCTGGTCCAGGTGATGAAGACCATCCACACCTCGCATGGCGGCAAGCTGTCGGTGTCGCGCATCCTCTCCGGTCAGGTCGTCGACGGTTCCGAACTCTGGCTGCCCGGCGGCGACACCGCCAAGGTTTCCGGCATCTACCGGATGCTCGGCAAGGACCAGTCCAAGCTCTCCATCGCCAAGGCCGGCGACACGGTGGCACTGGGCAAGCTGGACGAGGTCAAGACCGGCCAGACGCTGAGCTCGGCCAAGGGCGGCACCAAGCCGCTCGTCCAGTTCGAGCCGCCGCAGCCGGTCTTCGCCTTCGCGCTCCGCCCCAAGGAGCGCAAGGACGAAGTGAAGATGTCGGCTGCCATCCAGCGGCTGGCCGAGGAGGACCCCTCGCTCAGCCTGCGCCACAATCAGGACTCGGCCGAAACCGTGCTGTCGGGCCATGGCGAGATGCATCTGCGCGTGGTGCGCGAGCGGCTGGAAGGCAAGAACCAGATACCGGTCGAAGGCCATCCGCCGGCGGTGCCCTATCGCGAGACGATCCGCAAATCGGCGCAGCAGCGCGGCCGTCACAAGAAACAGTCCGGCGGCCATGGCCAGTTCGGCGACGTGGTGATCGAGATCAAGCCGCTGCCGCGCGGTTCCGGCTTCCAGTTCACCGATACAATTACCGGCGGCGTCGTGCCCAAGACCTACATCCAGTCGGTCGAGACCGGGGTGCGCGATTATCTGAAATTCGGGCCGCTGGGCTTTCCGGTCGTGGATGTCGCAGTCAACCTGTCGGACGGCTCCTATCATGCGGTCGATTCCTCCGACATGGCCTTCCAGATGGCGGCCAGGCTGGCGATGAAGGAAGGCATGGCCGCGTGCTTGCCGGTGCTCCTGGAGCCCGTGATGAAGGTCGAGATCGTCACCCCCTCCGACGCCACCTCGAAGATCATCGCTCTCATCCCGCAGCGGCGCGGTCAGATCCTCGGCTACGACGCGCGGCCCGACTGGCCGGGATGGGATGTCGTCGAGGCAACCATGCCGCAAGCCGAGATCGGCGACCTGATCATCGAGTTGCGCTCCGCGACCGCGGGCGTTGCCAGCTATCGTGCCGTCTTCGACCACATGGCCGAACTCACCGGCCGTCTGGCCGACGAGGCGATGAACACCAACGGCAAGGCTGCCTGATGGCGTGGCGTTCCTCTCGAACCTGATTCGGGGGAACAAGAGAAAACGACGTACGGCGGGGCCGGACGTCGTTTTGTTCGCGGACCGTTTCCTTGGGAGGTAAAACGTCAGGTCCGCCGCATTTGGTACCGCCGTGTTCGGCGGAAAAACGGTTCGGACGCGGTAGCCGCCTGAGCCCGGGCCGTACGAGTGATGCCCCCATCTCCCGTCCGAACCACACCGCGTCCTATGATCTACATAGCAGGTCGCGAGCGTCCGGGATATGTTACCAGAGGTTACATGTCACCGTTACGTGGCAATTGTGATGGAATTTTTGGCCGGCCCAGCAGGGCACAGGCAACAAAAAAGCCGGATCAATGAAGATCCGGCTGAGTTTGATTGGAGTGCCTGTTAAGGCTAACCTCCAGAGGGGAACACTCGAGGGCGCTAATGGGAGGAGAACGCGCCCAGGAGATGATCTATATATGTGCTCATCATGCCCAAGAAACAAGCATCTATTTTGCAACACACACATGCAAAAAGACGCAGGCTGTGGTCTAACCCATTCCAGAAGCCAATAGGACCAGCAAAATCGTCGAAATGGAGCGCTGAATCGGGCAATTGCAACTACAGAATCGCCAATCTCGGCTGGCTGTCGGCTCGAAATGCCAAAACTGGGCAATGATGTGGAAGCGGGCAGCAGGCGTGCATTTCTAAGGCAATCGGGGAGGAAGCAGCCAATGCGGACGTTTTCGGCGATCGCGGGCAGTGCGGCCTTCTTCATCGCGGCGCCCTGCGTGGTTGCCGGGCTGGTGCCTTGGCTGTTGACCGATCGCTGGGGCTTGCCGTGGTCTGGTCTGCCGGGCTTTGTCCCTGTCGGCGGGCTTCTGATCGTCGCCGCGGTCGCGGCACTCCTGCATGCCTTCGGCCGTTTTGCGCTTGAGGGCCTGGGCACACCCGCACCGGTCGCCCCGACCGAGAGGCTGGTGATCGGTGGCATCTACCGCCATGTCCGCAACCCGATGTATGTCGCCGTGCTGTCGATCATCCTCGGCCAGGCGCTGCTGTTCTCGAGCTGGGCGCTTGTCGCCTATGCAGTCATCGGCGCGATCGTCATGGGCTCTTTCGTGCGGTTCTACGAGGAGCCGACCTTGGCTCACCGCTACGGCGCCGAATACGACACCTACCGCCGCAACGTCCCGGGCTGGCTGCCTCGACTGTCGCCCTGGCGTGGTTGAGCCACCATCGCAGGGCGCGTTGAGATTCAGGTCAGGCCGAGTCGAGAATGGTGGCTGCCGAGAACCGGAGCGGAGCGTACTTAAGTACGTGAGCACAGTTCTACCGCGATGCGGTAGACGGGGAAGCGCAGGAAGCGGCCATTCGCGGGCCGGCCTCACTTGAATATCGGCATGCCCTCAGAAGGACCAGCTTCGGGCCTTGGCGATGATGAAGTCCCGGAACACATGCAGCTTGGCCTGGTTCTTCATCGCGTCGGGATAGGCGAAATAGGTGTCGAAAGACGGCACCTCGGTCTCCGGCAGCAGCTGCACCAGATCGGAGTCCTTGCTGATCACATAGTCGGGCAGCATGGCGATGCCGGCACCGCCCTGCACCGCACGCTTGATCGACAATATGTCGTTGATCTGCAGCGTCGGCACCCTTTGTCCGCCTTCGAAATCACCGACCGTTTCCAGCCAGTTCAGCTCCGACAGATGCGACGGCACCGGCACGCCGAAGGTGACGATGCGATGGGCCTTCAGCTCGGCGACGGAAGACGGCTTACCATGCTTGGCGACATAGGATGGGGCCGCGTAGAGGTGGAAATGCACGGTGAACAGGCGGCGCTGGATCAGGTCCGGCTGCTGCGGCTGGCGCAGCCGGATGGCGCAATCGGCCTGGCGCATGGTGAGATCGAGTTCCTCGTTGGCGAGGATCAGCTGCAGGCTGATTTCGGGATAGAGTTCGATGAATTCCTGTACCCGCTCGGTCAGCCAGCCGGCGCCCAGCCCCACCGTCGTCGTCACCCGCAGCACGCCCGACGGGCGATCCTTGGTCTCGGTCAGCCGGGACTTGATGGTCTCCAGCTTCATCAGCACGTCATGCGCCGTGCGAAACAGCATCTCACCCTGCTCGGTCAGCACCAGCCCGCGGGCGTGGCGGTTGAACAGCGGCACGCCGACATCATGCTCGAGCGCGCTGACCTGCCGCGAGATCGCCGATTGCGACAGATGCAATGTCTCGGCCGCATGGGTAAACGACCCCGCCTCCGCCGCAGCGTGAAACACGCGTAGCTTGTCCCAGTCCAACGCCATGATTCCCCTCGTTCTGTTTTGGCGTCTGAATGAAAAATCAGGCTTTTACACGGCGTTTCTAAGCCGCTCTCTGAACTCTCTACTCGGCCGCTTCGCGATGCACTTCGATGCCGGCCAGATACTTCTCCGCCTCGAGCGCGGCCATGCAGCCGAGCCCCGCTGCCGTCACCGCCTGGCGGTAGATATCGTCGGTCACATCGCCGGCCGCGAACACGCCCGGCACATCGGTGCGGGTCGAATCCGGCGCCGTCCACAGATAGCCGTTCGGCTTCTGCTTGAGCTTGCCGGCGAACAGTTCAACCGCCGGCGCATGGCCGATGGCCACGAACACGCCGTCGACCTTGAGGTGCGACACCTCGCCGGTCACCGCATGCTTGAGCTTCAGCCCCTCGACCGAGGGCGGCAGCGGCGTCTTGCCGGGTCGACCGGTGATCTCATCGACGATCGTGTCCCAGATGATGCGGACATTGTCCTTCTTCAGAAGCCGCTCGCGCAGGATACGTTCAGCGCGAAAATCGCTTCGCCTGTGGATGACCGTCACGCTCTTGGCGAGATTGGACAGATAGAGCGCCTCTTCCACCGCGGAATTGCCGCCACCGATCACCGCGACATCCTTGCCCCTGTAGAAGAAACCATCGCAGGTGGCGCAGGCCGAGACTCCAAAACCCATGAAGTCCTGCTCGGTCGGGATGCCCAGCCATTTCGCTTGCGCACCGGTGGCGATGATCAGCGCGTCGGCGGTATAGGTGGTGCCGGAATCGCCCTTGGCACGGAACGGTCGCACGTTGAGGTCGACCTCGGTGATGATGTCGTTGATGATGTCGGTGCCGACATGCTCGGCCTGTTTCAGCATCTGCTCCATCAGCCACGGACCCTGGATCGGGTCGGCGAAGCCGGGATAGTTCTCGACATCGGTGGTGATCATCAACTGCCCGCCCTGCTGCAGGCCGGCGACCAGCATCGGCTTCAGCATGGCGCGGGCGGCATAGACCGCCGCCGTATAGCCGGCCGGACCGGAACCGATGATGAGAACGGGCGCGTGCTTGGTGGTCATCTAAAGCCTCTGCGGAGGGCTGCCGGCAATTGCGGCATGGAAAACTCGATCATTGTCGCGCGTAATGTAAGTGTTGCCCACGACGCCAGCAAGGCAAGTTGGAGTTCGTCCCCGGAAAGCTTTGTCACACCTGTCGCCCGCTGATCCCGTGAAATATTCCGGGCGAAGGAGGAATGGACAGCGAAGTCGTTTAATTACAAAATCACGCAAGATTCTTGCGTATTGCCCCTGATGATCGAGAACCCCCATGCCGCTCAAGGCCGACCTCGACGCCATCGACTGGAAGATCCTGCGCGAATTGCAGGGCGACGGCCGCATGACCAATGTCGAACTGTCGAACCGCGTCGGCATTTCGGCGCCGCCATGCCTGCGCCGCGTCAAGCGCCTGGAGGAAGCCGGCATCATCCGTGGCTACCGTGCCTTGCTCAATGCGCCAGCGCTCGGCCTCGATGTCGTTGCCTTCTGCCTGGTCGGCCTGCATCATCAGGCCGATGCCGAGCTGCGCATCTTTGCCGAGCGCACCCGCGGCTGGCCGATCGTACGCGACGCCTGGATGGTGTCGGGCGAATCCGATTTCCTGCTGCATTGCGTGGCGAGCGACCTTGGCGCCTTCCAGACCTTCGTCATCGAGGAACTGACCTCGACCCCGAATGTCGACACGGTGCGAACAGCGCTCACCATCCGCCGGGTCAAGGACGAAGGGCTGGTCTCGTTCGCACAGCCTTGAGCCGGTTGAACCGCAGCGGGCTTTCGCCGATGCGGCTTGAACGCCTCGCCATATCAGCGCCGCTTTGGCGTTCGATAGCTCTCCTGTGAAGCCGGAATTTCTGCCGTAGCCGTCTTGTTGGTTTCCTAGAGCAATTCCAGAAAAAGTATGTAACGGTTTTCCCGGGAAAAGCGCATAGCGCTTTCGGGATTGCGTAAACAGGTGGCGCAGGGCAGCCCAATTCCGAGAACAGTGTGCCGTGGGGTGGGACGATGACTCGATTTTCTAGCCCGGTTTCGGCGCTGGTCATCTGCATGAACGAGGCCGAAATGATCGGCGAGTGCCTGGAAAGCGTCGATTTCTGCGCCGAGATCATCGTCGTCGATTCGGGCTCGACGGACAGCACTCTGGACGTCGTCAATGGGTACATCGCCAAAGGCTACCCGATAAGGCTGTTTCACAACGATTGGCCGGGCTTTCCTCGTCAGCGGCAATTCGCGCTCGATCAGGCCACGCAACCATGGTGCCTTTCGATTGAAGCCGACGAGGCCATCGACGACGTGCTCAGGCAGTCAATCATGAATGTGACCCAGCTTGGGAATGACGCCTTCGACGGATGGTACATCAGACGCCGCGACAAGCTGAAGGGCTATGGCTATGCGCACCGCTGGGTGCTTCACAACAGGCTGCTGCGTCTTTTCCGCCGCGACAAGGCCACGATGGACCTTAATCTGCGGGTCCATGAGTCGTTCGAGGTGCCAGGCGAAACCGGCACGATAGAAAATGGCGTGCTGCTGCATCGCCGCGAAATGACCATTGCCGAGGATCTGGCAAGAGCCAACACCTACTCCAGCCTCAAGGTTGCCACGCTTGTCGAACGAGCCAAGAAGCCCGGCCTGATAAGACTGGTGCTGTCGCCTCTCGGCAACTTCCTGAAGTTCTACCTGGCCAAACGCTACTTCCTGTGCGGCCGGCACGGGTTCGTCTATTCGATGCTGGTGATGCTGTATTCGTTCGCGACAGAGGCCAAGCTTTATGAAGCCTGGCGAGACAAAGATCGGATGTAAGCCGTCACGGCGCGCCCGAGGCGGTGCCAAGCGCAGCTATTGCGGCGAGCAGGCCGTCGAAATCCGCGCGGGCGCACCAAGGCTGAATTGTGAAGCCCGATCGGACAGCTGCTTGCCCGTCTACCAGCCAGCCCTGCGCGAGGCCGGCGCGTTGTCCCGCCTCCATGTCGGCCTCCTTGTCGCCGACGATCAGCGAACGCCGCAGATCGAGCCCGAGGCGCCCGGCCGCCTCCAGCAGCATGCCCGGATTGGGCTTGCGCATCGGATGATCGGCGACCGCAAGCACACCGGTGCCAGCTTCGTGATAGGCGCAGGCGACGACCATATCGACGAACGCATTTTCGGCGCGCAGCAGCTCGAGCACGCGGCCGTTGACGGCAGCGAAATCGCCCCAGCCGAAATAGCCACGCGCGATGCCCGACTGGTTGGTGACGATGATGACCGGAATGCCGGCCCGGTTGGCGGCGGCTATCACCGCGGCTATGTCCGCGCGCAGCACCATTTCGGCAGGATCATCCGGATAGCCCGTATCGACATTGATGGTGCCGTCGCGATCGAGGAACAGCGCCGGCGAGCCGGCGGCGAACACCCTTGAGCCGACCTGCTCGACCCATAGGCCAGGCTCCGCCAGCGGATAGCGGCCAGAGGTCGGGGGATCAGCCATTGCTGAGGCGCGCTTCGACCACCTCGCACAAATGATGGTAAAGGCACAGATGCCCCTGCTGGATGATCGGCGTCGAGGTCGACGGCACGTTGAGCAGGATATCGGACAGAGGCTTCAGCTTGCCGCCGGTGTCGCCGGTCATGCCGATCACCGTCATGTCCATCCTCCGCGCCTGTTCGGCGGCGGCAAGGATGCTCGGCGAATTGCCGCTGGTCGAGATCGCCAGGAGCACCCCGCCGGCGGAGCCATGCGCCTCGACCTGGCGCGAAAAAACCGTGTCGAATCCATAGTCGTTGCCCCAGGCGGTCAGCACCGCTGCATTGGCCGGCAGCGCGATGACATTGTAGGCCTTGCGCTCCTTGAGAAAGCGGCCGACCAGTTCGCCGGCAATGTGGATGGCGTCGCTGGCCGAGCCGCCATTGCCGGCGATGAGCAAGGCTTTCCCCGACGAAAGCGCCGTCACCACCGCGCTCGCTGCCCGCCCCATCTCACCGGTCAGGTCCCGTTCGACCATGGCTGATATGGCAGCCGCGGAGCGGACAAGATAATCGTTCAACTCGGACATGAAACCCTCAGTTTGTGGTGCCGCCGGCGCGCAATTTGCCAATGGTGTTGGTGGTGCTTTTTCCGGCGACCAGATCGACCAGCACGACGCGTCCGCCGGCCTTCTGCACCACATCGGCGCCGACCACGGTGTCGACCGTGTAATCGGCCCCCTTGACCAGTATGTCGGGCAGCAGCGCTTCGATCAGCGCCAGCGGCGTATCTTCCTCGAACACCACGACCGCATCGACCGAGGCAAGTGCTGCCAGCACGCAGGCGCGGTCGTGCTGGTCGTTGACCGGGCGCCCGGCGCCCTTCAGTCGCCGCACCGAGGCATCGCTGTTAAGGCCGAGCACCAGCCGGTCGCACTGGCTGCGCGCCGCGTGCAGCAAGCTGACATGGCCGGCATGCAGGATTTCGAAGCAGCCATTGGTGAAGCCGACGCTCAGGCCCTCTTCCTTCCACGCCGCCACCATGCGGGCGGCCGATGTGGCATCGAGGATGGCGTCCTTGTGGGCGGTCGGCCCATGTGAACGGAACAGCGCGCCGGTGAGTTCCTCGACCGTCAGCCGCGCGGTGCCACGCTTGCCCACCACGACGCCACCAGCGGCATTGGCGATCGAAGCGGCCATGACCGTATCGGCGCCCACGGCCAGCGCCAGCGCGAAGCTCGCGATCACCGTGTCGCCGGCGCCCGAAACGTCGAACACTTCGCGCGCCTGGGTGGCGATGTGGCGCGCCTCGTCGGGACCGACCACGCTCATGCCCTTTTCGCTGCGCGTCGCAACGACGAAATCGAAACCATGTGCCGAAATCAGCTCGCGTGCGGCAGCCACGATCTCGTCATCGGCGAACACCGCATGGCCGACGGCCTCGCCGAGTTCCTTGCGGTTGGGGGTGATGGCGGTCGCCCCGGCATAGCGCGCATAATCGCGGCCCTTCGGGTCGACCAGCACCGGCTTTCCAGCCTCGCGGCAGATGGCGATCAAGTCGCCGGCGACGCCGTCGAGCAGGATGCCCTTGCCGTAGTCGGACAGGATGACGATGTCGGCGCGCGTCAGTGCGGCGCGGAAATGCCGGATCAGGCCGGCTCGCTCCGCAGCACCCAACGGCTTGATTTCCTCCTCGTCGAAGCGCAGCACCTGCTGGTTGAGCGCGCTGAAGCGGCTTTTGGACGAGGTCATGCGACCACGCTCCTGCGCGAGGCCCGCCGTATCGGCGCCAAGCTCGCCGAGCATCCGCACCAGGCTATCGCCTGCCACATCGGTGCCGATGACCGAGACGGGAACAGCGGCAGCACCAAGCGAAACGATGTTGGCCACGACATTGCCGGCACCGCCCATGGTCGAGGTCTCGCCGCGCCCGTGCAGCACCGGGATCGGCGCCTCCGGCGAGATCCGCTCGATGACACCGTTGACGAAACGATCGAGGATGAAGTCGCCGACCACCAGCACGGTGGCCTGGCCGAACCGCGCAATGGCGCGGTGCAACGGTTCGGGAGAAGGCGGATTGTGCTTGATCATGTCACTGGCAACACAGGGAAAAGGCCGATTTCAATCTCATAAGTGCTCATCAATCGACTGGTCGGATCGCTCATGGCGAAAGCCGATATACCGCAAATTCACGCAGCGCAACGGCAGGCATGATCCCGGCAGGCTCGGGCGGTCAGCTCTTCTGCAGGGCGACATGGACGCCCAGCCCGACCAGCACGGCCCCTCCCGCCCGTTGCATCAGCCGCTGTGCCCGGCTCGAACGCCGCAAACGGCCGATCACGGCGCCCGCCAGGAACACACAGACGATATCGGCCGAGGAGAACATCAGATTAACGATCGTGCCGAGCACGACGAACTGCAGCCAGACCGGAAACGCCGCCGAGGCGTCGATGAATTGCGGCAGGAACGCCATGAAGAAGATCGCTGTCTTCGGATTGAGCACCTCGACGGTGATGCTCTCGAAAAAGGCGCGCCGCGCTGATTTGCGCTCGATGGCAGGCAGCGCCGCATCGCCGTCTGCGCGCTTGCGAAACAGCGAGACGCCAAGCCAGATCAGATAGAGCGCGCCGACCAGCTTGACCGCCAGGTAGAGCGTCGGCACGGCATGAAACAGCACCGACAGCCCGGCAGCCGCGGCGAAAACATGCACGTAGCCGCCCAGATGGATGCCAAGTGCCGCCGTCAGGCCGGACCAGCGGCCGCGCGCCATCGTCTGCGCGGCGGCATAGAGCATGGCCGGGCCTGGAATGTAGGCGAAGATCGCCGTGGTGGCGAAAAACGCGATGAGCAGTTCGGTCGATGGCATTTTTGGTCCCTCACGATCGTGCTCTGTTCTGTCGATTCAGTCCGCGCGCGGGATGGCTTTGGACTGACCCGTGCGGACAACGCAGTAAAAGCGAACATAATTTTCTTGTGAAATGACGGGCTGAACGCGCCGATTCGCGCACCCGGCTCGAAATAGGCTGACGCTTCCAGGATATCATGATTGTACTCGTCGACCATGACCCAAAGGGGCATAGGGTCGAGGCCCGCACGGTGGCGTTCAATTTCCGGGATGCTGACGGCAACGCGATCACGGCCCGGCTGCGTGGAAGTGATTGCAAGGATGAAGAGGTTCGTACCGCCGGCTTTCCCAGGAAGGACAGCCACAAAGGCTACAGGCCGTGACTTCCGGCCTTCGGTCTCGCCGTCTCCGTGTTGGCGATGCCAAAGATATGGATATCGCCAGACGTCCGCAGCGGCGGGTTTAATCACGGTCCAATTCCGCGGCGTACTCCTCAAGCATCTCGACATGTTCGGTCGGGGCATCCTCCGCAGCGTAGACGCGGCGGCTGTCGTTGCCGAAGCGCGCTTCGTAGGCCTCGATGCTCATCAGGACGTATCTCGGCTTGTTGTGGCGAGTGATGGAGACCGGCTGCTGGCTGGCAGCTGCAAGCACATCTCCAAGATTCTGTTTCAGATCGGTCGATGGATAGTTTTTCATGGGATGTCCCGTTTTGTCCATAATAGACAAAACAGACAAAACAGACAAGCCCATAAAAATGGCAGGACAGGCACATGCCTGGCTTTATCGACAGCCCGCCTAGCCTCCCCTATAAGGGCCGGAATCGCAAGCAACCAGAGGCCCTTCATGATCATCGTCACGGGCGGCGCCGGTATGATCGGCTCCAACATCGTCGCCGCGCTGAATGCCGAAGGGCATGACGACATCCTCGTCGTCGACGACCTTACCGACGGTCACAAGATCGCCAATCTTGCCGATCTCAAGATCGCCGACTATCTCGACAAGGACGATTTCTTGGACCGCATGGAGGCAGGCTCGCTCGGCCGCATCGAGGCCGTCTTCCACCAGGGCGCCTGCTCGACCACCACCGAGTGGAACGGCAAGTTCATGATGGAGGTGAACTACGCCTTCTCGAAACGGCTGCTGCACGCAAGCCAGGCGCTGCGCGTGCCCTTCCTCTACGCCTCCTCGGCTTCCGTCTATGGCGGCGGCTCGGAGTTTCGCGAGGATCCGGCGCTCGAGCGGCCGCTCAACGTCTACGCCTATTCCAAGAAGCTGTTCGACGACTTCGTCAGGCGCACTGTCTTCGATACCGACCATTCACAGGTCGTGGGCTTGCGTTACTTCAACGTCTATGGCCCGCGCGAAGCGCACAAGGGCGCCATGGCCTCCGTCGCCTTCCATCTGTTCAACCAGGTCGAACGCCGCGAGAACCCGAAACTGTTCGGCGCCTATGACGGGTTCGGGCCCGGCGAACAAAGCCGCGACTTCATCCATGTCGGCGACGTCGCCGACGTCAATCTGTGGCTGTGGAAACAGGGCTCAAGCGGCATCTTCAATTGCGGCACCGGCCGTGCCCAGCCCTTCCGCGCCATAGCCGAAACAGTGATCGACACGCTGGGCAAGGGCGAGATCGAGTTCATCACCTTCCCCGACCATCTCAAGGGCAGCTACCAGAGCTTTACGCAAGCTGATATGTCCCGTTTGCGCGCGGCCGGTTACAATGGCCAATTCCGGACAGTGGAAACCGGTGTCAGAGACTATGTCGAATGGCTGAAAGCCCAACGATCCTCGTGATCGGCCCACGCTGGGTGGGCGACATGGTGATGGCGCAGTGCCTGTTTTCGGCGCTGAAGGAGTTGCATCCCAACGCCGCCATCGATGTGCTGGCGCCAGCCTGGGCAGCACCCCTGGTCAAGCGCATGCCCGAAATCCGCCAGCAGATCGACTTTCCGCTCAAACCCGGTGCGCTCGAATTCACCCATCGGCGCCGCTTCGGCCGCCTGCTGCGCGGCCGCTACGACATCGCCTATGTCCTGCCGGGCAGCTGGAAGTCGGCGCTGATCCCGTTCTTTGCCCGCATTCCGCGCCGGGTCGGCAACCTGCGCGAGATGCGCTATGGCCTGTTGACCGACATCGTGCCATTGCCCGACAGCATCAAACGACGCACCGCGCAGGCCTATTTCGGCCTTGCCCAGGGCGGTGGTTTCCGGGCGCCACGGCTTAGCGTGGACACGAAAAACCAGGTCGACCTGCTCGGCCGGTTCGGCCTAGCGCCGCAGAAATTCGTGGCCCTGATGCCCGGCGCCGAATTCGGCCCGGCCAAGCGCTGGCCCAGCGAAAGTTATGCCGGGCTTGCCCGCGATTTCATGGGCAAAGGCTTGAAGGTCGCTCTGTTCGGCTCGAAGAACGACCGCGACGTGACGGCGGAGATCGCGGCCCTGGCCCCCGGCGTCGTCGATCTCGCCGGACAGACGCGGCTGGAGGACGCCATCGACCTGATATCCGCCGCAAGGCTGGCCGTGTCCAACGACAGCGGGCTGATGCATGTCGCGGCCGCCGTCGGTACGCCGATCGTCGCCGTCTACGGCTCGACCTCGCCCGAGAACACGCCACCGCTGGCCGAGCACCGGGAACTGGTCTGGCTTAGGCTGTCGTGCTCGCCCTGCCACCAGAAGGTCTGCCCGCTCGGCCATCTCAACTGCCTGAAGACGCTGGAAGTCGGCCAAGTCGCGGCAGCGGCGGAGCGGCTGCTGGACATCCCGGCAGCGGCATGAAGGTGCTGATCGTCAAGACGTCATCAATGGGCGATGTCATTCATACCTTTCCGGCCGTCGAGGATGCCCGTCGCAACCGCCCGGACCTGACCTTCGACTGGTGCGTCGAAGAGGCATTTGCCGGTATCGTCGCGCTTCACCCGGCGATCGACCGGATTCATACGGTGGCGATCCGGCGCTGGCGCAGGGCGCTGCTCGACGGCGGCACCTGGCGCGAGGCGGCCGCCCTGCGCCGCACCTTGCGCGATTGCCGGTACGACCTCGTCATCGATGCGCAAGGCCTCCTGAAATCGGCTCTGGTGGCAAGACAGGTGGGCTCCCCCATTGCCGGCTTCGACCGTTCGAGCGCGCGCGAACCTTCTGCGACGCTGTTCTACGATGCCACTTATCCCGTGCCGCGCGACCTGCACGCCATCGAACGGACACGGCGGCTGTTCGGGCTGGCGCTCGGCTACCAGCCCGATCTTTCGACCCTGGACTCCGGCATCGTGCCGCCCGCCGGCACTCTGGCGGGCCCTTCTGGAAAAACCGCCTTCCTGCTGCACGGCACCAGCCGCGAAGACAAGAAATGGCCGGCCGAAGACTGGATTGAAACCGCCCGCCTGCTGGCTGAACGTGCGATGACGCCGGTCACCACATGGTCGAACGAGCGCGAGAAGGCCGTGGCCGAAGCCATTGCCAAGGCAGTGCCATCGACAGTTGTGGTGCCAAAGTCACCGCTGGCCGACATCGCTGCGTTCATCGGCCGCTCGGAACTGGTCATCGGCGCCGACACCGGGCTGACCCATCTCGCCAGCGCCTTCGGCCTGCCAACGGTTGCGGTGTTCCTGGCGACCGAGCCAGGGTTGACGGGGCCTCGCGGGCAATATGCGTCGACGCTTTTGGCCCCGCCCGGGAAGCGTGTGATGCCGGCGGAGGTGGTGGCGGAGGCAGAAAGGCTGGCGGGACTCCAGGTCCTTGGCAAGGCCAACGCTGGCAAGAACTGAAGTCAATCGGAAAGGCTGGCGCTGCCCCTCATCCGCCTGCCGGCACCTTCTCCCCGTATAACGACGGGGAGAAGGGATCTGAACGCAAGGCCAGCGTCTATTCTGCTACGTTGAAAATTGGCGAAATCGTCGATGAGAGCATCTTTCTCCCCGTCACTATACGGGGAGAAATGCCCGGCAGGGCAATGAGGGGCGGCGCAAACCTCAGCTTAAAAGTCGCAGCCGCTCCCCCCTCAAATTCCCTAGATGAACTGCACCTGGACGATCTCATACCCCCTGGCACCGCCAGGCGCATTGACCTCGATGGCGTCGCCGACTTCCTTGCCGATGAGCGCACGCGCGATCGGCGAGGAGATCGAGATGCGGCCGGACTTCACGTCCGCCTCCTGGTCGCCGACGATCCGGTAGGTCTTCTTTTCCTCGGTGTCCTCGTCGACCAGCACCACGGTGGCGCCGAACTTGATCTTGTCACCGCTGAGCTTGCTGACGTCGATCACCTCGGCGCGCGCGATATAATCTTCAAGCTCGTTGACGCGGCCCTCGTTGAGGCTCTGCGCCTCTTTGGCGGCATGATATTCGGCATTTTCGGACAGGTCGCCATGCGAGCGCGCTTCGGAGATCGCCTCGATGATGCGCGGCCGCTCTTCCTGCTGGCGCCAGCGCAGTTCTTCCTTCAATGACGCGAACCCCTCGCCTGTCATCGGGACCTTGTTCATGATGCCTGACCTTTCCTGCTGCCGCCCCCGCGTTTCGGGGAAAGCCTTGTCGATGGTACAAAAAGAAAACGGGTCCGGCAGCCTCGGGCTAACGGAACCGTTTCACCGCAATTTCCCTGAATATAGCAATCTTCGCGGGTTTTTCACGCCCAAAAATCGGTTTTGTAAAAATCATCCCCGCATTCATCAGCCGGGGGCGGTGAATGAGACTGGGGCAACAAAAAAAGCGGCCGCGATCGCTCGCGGCCGCTTTAAAGAGCCCTGGAATCTTTTCAGCTTCTCATGAAATGGTCGATCTGCTCGGCCAGCATGCCGTATTCGCGCGAACCCTTGCCGGTCCGCTTCTCGATTTCCCTCAGCTGTTGCTGGGCGCCGGCCAGATCGCCGATCTGCAGATGCGCTTCGCCGAGATATTCACGCACCAGCGTGTAGTTCGGATCGATGCGCAGCGCTTCCTCGTAATAGCCGAGGCCGACTGTGACGCGGCCGGAATGGCGGTGCGAATAGCCGAGATAGTTGAGGATGCGCGGATCCTGCTTGTTGGCGGCAAGGCTGAGCACGGCGATCGCCTCGTCATAGCGCCCGGCCATCGCCAACGCATGGCCAGCATCATAGATGCTGTCGTCGTCGAGCATGCCCTCCTGGGGTGCGACGCACTTTTTCTTCTTCTTATCCCAGACTTCGCCCTTCTTGCATTGGGTGACGGTCTGATCGCTGCCGCCACTGTCACCGCCGGCGGCGAACACCGGAACGGCAAGGAACTGCAGCGCGACAAGGGCAGTCGCCGCCTGGATCAGCACTCTTTTATGCATCGAAACCTCCTGGAGGGGTGAGAATGCAACACTAACGCCGGTCGGCTTGCGTTTCATCCCGGAAAATTACGTGCGGGAGAACATCAGGTGACGGATGCAGCGAATCCGCTATCATCCGGCAAACGACCTGAGGGAGACGGCCCTTGCAGCGGCGGCTTGAAAAGGACTGGGAGCTTTCGATCGGCCCCGACACGGTGCGCTTGTTCATCCTCAAGGCCAAGGCGCTGAGTGCGGCCGTCAATGAAGACTATGCAGATGGCGCCGAGCACGAGGTCGAACTCGACGGCGAGTCCCATGTCAACCATCACCATGACGGCCTTGCCGAGGAAAGCTCGGAGAATCTGACCGAGGAAGAGCTGCGCGAGCTGATAAACGACCTCAATGTCGATGAAGCAGCCGAGCTGATCGCGCTGGCCTGGGTCGGTCGCGGCGACTACGACGCCACCGAATGGGCGGACGCGCTGGCGGCAGCGCGCGAACGCGCCAACAAGCGCACCGCGAAATACCTGCTCGGCATGCCGCTGCTCGCCGACTGGCTGGAGGAAGGGCTGGAAGCGATCGGTGCGTAACGACGCGGTTACCGTTCGTGATGGGGCCAAGGCAACTTTCCTCGCGTCGGCGCCGTTGACGGCGATGGGGTCGATTGTCTTTTCCCGAATATGCAGGATCGCGTTCGTCATGGCCGTCACGGTCTTGCTGGTGATGCCGGCCGAGGCGAGACATCGCCATCGGCATCACGAGCCGTTGACACCGAGGATAGAGCAGCCGTTGACACCAAGAGCCGAACAGTCCCTTAAACCGCGAGGCGGAAAGCGCCTGAAACCACGAAGACACCGGTCGGTGACGCCGAAGCAGGCACAGCAGAAAACGCTGCCGCCGCTACCCTTGCCTGCCGATGTGCCGATGCCCAGACCCGGCATTTCGGGATCCGGACCCGCCATTCCAGTGCCGGAACCACGCCCGGCGGACGCTGCGAACACCGCCGGCGCGCCCGACCGTTCCAATGAAGAAAAATCCCGCCAGGAAAAGCAGGCACTTCCCGAGCCGCCGGCTCCAGAACCCTCAACCGATACGGAAAGCGAACCGGAGCCGCCCGTGGTCGCGCCAACGCCGACACCAAAACCCGACATCGCGGAGCCCGAGGCTCAGCCGCCAACAGTTGCCCCGCAGCCACCGCACAAGCCGGTCGATGCAGATGACAAGAAGATGCTGCCCGATCCGCGCTCGGCCGATCTGCCCGATGAAAAAATGCCGGCAGAGGAATTCGCCTGCCGCGAACGGCTGAAGACGCTCGGCGTCGAGTTCGAAGAACACAAGGCGGAAAGTCAACCCGAAATCGGCTGTTCGATCCCCTACCCCGTCGTGCTGAAGACCCTTGGAAAGTCGATCGCGATTGCCCCTGGCACCGAGCTCAACTGCAAAATGGCCGAGGCAACGGCGCGTTTTGCCGCCGATGTCATCCAGCCGGCGGCGAAAGCCGAATTCGGCGCCGACCTGAAATCGATCGGCCAGGCGTCGGCCTTCGTCTGCCGGCCACGCAACGGCACACGAAAACTGTCGGAACACGCGTTCGGCAACGCACTCGACATCGCCAGCTTCACGCTGTCGGACGGCAAGAAGATCGAGGTCGGCCCAGCGCCGCCGGAGAAAGACGCTAAATTCCTCAATGCCGTGCGCAAGGCGGCCTGCGGACCTTTCAAGACGGTGCTCGGTCCGGGCGCCGATCCTGATCATTCCCTGCATTTCCATCTCGATCTCGAACCGCGCCGGCACGGCGGGACGTTCTGCCAGTGAACATGGCTGATCCAGCCGCGTGCCGCAATTCGGCCGCAGGCATGAACGCGGGCGCTGAGTTTTCCTTTACCCTTGATCGTTAAAATGCCGGATATCCATCAACGGGATTCCGCCAATGGCCGGCAAATTTCGGGCCGTGTTTTTCGCCACCGCGCGCCAGTCAAAATATCCAGCAATGCTGACCGCCGGCCTGGCGCTGGCGGCGCTTTCCGCCTGCAACACCGGCAGTGTGCTGTCGCTGGAGCCGGCCGTCGACGTCGGCGCGCAGACGGCTGCCGTGCCGCAATATGCCGGCATGCAGAAGCTTGTCCCTTCCAATCCGTACATGACGCAGGCCGCTTATCCGCGCATGGACGAGCCGATGTCACCCGTCGAGCAGATGCCGGCCAGCGAAACCGACTGCCGGCAGCAATTGAAGCGCCTCGATGTCGCCTACACCGACCTGGCGCCGATCCATGAAGGCCAGTGCGGCATCGATTATCCGGTCAAGGTTTCGGCCATCGGCAACATCCAGATGAAACCCGCCGCGACCCTGACCTGCGACATGGCCGCCACCTTTGCCGGCTGGACGAAGAACGAGCTCGTCCCCTCCGCCCGCTGGCGTTATTTCTCCGGCGTCAAGACCATCCACCAGGGCTCCAGCTATTCCTGCCGCAGGATTGCCGGCGAAGGTGTCCTGTCCGAGCACGGCAAGGGCAATGCGCTCGACGTCATGAGCATCGAACTCAACAATGGCGACGACATCGACGTGCGCAAGCCCGGCCTGTTCGCCTTCCGCACCCGGGGCTTCCTCAACAATGTACGCGCCGACGGCTGCCAGTATTTCACCACCGTGCTCGGCCCCGGCTACAATTACGACCACCGCAACCATTTCCATTTCGACATCAAGAACCGCAAGAACGGTTATCGCGCCTGCCGTTAGAAAGAGATCAGCCTAGTCGGCGCCACCGGTTGAAGCGGCGATTTGCCGTGCAACCAAGTCCTGGATGCGCCAGAGATTCCGGTCGCGGATGCCGCTCTCTTCAAGCTTGCTCACGGTCCTGAACAAATACTGCGCCGAAGAGCCCCAATGACCGGCAGCCCGTGCCAGAGTGTCGGCAACCTGCTCCAATGGCAACCGGCCGGCATAGGCCCTGCCATCCGGCGCGGCGACGAAGGCCAAGGCATGCAGCGGCCCGTCCTTGGTCTTGACCTTGATCCAGCATGGCACGTTGGTTGGCGGGTTGGCATCGATCTCGCGGCGCATCAACTGGCCGAGTTGCCCGAAATGGTCTTCCGCGGGCAGCCGATAGACGATGCCGTTGCAACTGCCGCCTCGATCGAGCGCCAGCATCAGGGCCGGCAAATCACGGGTTCCGCGCCAGCGGGTCAGCTTCAGGCAAAACGAGCGGTGCCATCCCGGCGCCGTGGCCGGGCGCTGCTCGACATGGGCGAATTCGGGGTTCCAGATCAACGACCCGTAGGCAAAGACCCAAAGCGTGTCGGGACGATGCTGCGAAAGCAGCTTTTCGACCAGGCCATCGAACTCCGCATCGGTGTGCTCGCTGGTTCCGGGCTCTGGCCCGGGATCAGGCTCGACACGCTCAACTTGCGCGACAAGCTCGGCGGTCAACGCCATTGGCTTGCGGCCTGCCAGCTTCCGCTCCATTGCTGCCCCCACGAAGAAACGATGGCCCACGATAAAGCGGCGGCGCGCTGCTGGCCATTGATTTCCAGGGTCCCTCGGGCAAAAGATACCGCACGGATCGGGCGGCGTTCATGAGCCAGCGAAGTTTTCGGCGACGCGTTGCAATCTGGGTGGCGACCTTGCTGGCCGCCTATCTGGCGCTCGCCTATTTCGCCGCACCGGAATTCTGGACGTTTCACGATCGCGGCTTTCGCAAGCACAGCTTCGAGATGGTGACGCACACGCCGCAAGGCATTCCGGGCGATCCCATCAATGTCGGTCTTGTCGGTACGCGAAAGGAAGTAGTCCACGCCTTCGCCGTCGCCGGCTGGGACACCGCCGACGCCGTGACCCTGAAGACCGCGATCGAGATCGGTGAAAGCGTGCTGTTCGACCACCCCTACCCCGATGCGCCGGTCAGCAGGCTGCTGTTCGATGGCCGCGCCCAGGATCTCGCCTTCGAAAAGCCGGAGGGCCTCAGCGCCGACCGCCGGCATCATGTCCGCTTCTGGCGGACCGATGCAAGCGGCGACGATGGCCGGCCGCTGTGGCTGGGCTCGGCCAGCTTCGATCGCGGCGTCGGCCTCAGCCACGACACCGGCGCCGTCACCCACCATATCGACCCCGACATCGACGCCGAGCGCGATTTCCTGATGCGCGACCTGGCCACCGCCGGCACGCTGATCTCGACCAGCGACATATCGGGCGTCGGCGCCACCAGTACCGGGCGCAATGGCGGCGGCGATCCCTATTTCACGGACGGCGAGGCAATTGTCGGCGTACTCAAACAGTAGGTCGCGCGGGCCTTGCAGGCTGAAACAGTCCGGCGGTTTCAAAAGGAGCTTCTGATGTTCGACTCGGAAAGCGTAGTGGATAACTACTGCAGGGCATGGTTCGACCCGGAGCCTGAGGAACGTCGCCGCCTGTTGTTGGCCTCATTCGAACCGGAAGGCACATACATTGATCCGACGGTGCATATCTCCGGAGCCAAGGCACTGCTCCAACACATTGATCAGGTGCTGAAAGCTCGTCCGGGCTTCTGGCTCGAACGGACGACCTTGGTCGACGTTCATCACGACTTCCTGCGTTTTGGCTGGGTGCAGAGAGGCGAAAACGGATTTCGAGGCACCGAAAGCATGGATATGTGCCGCGTTTCCAAGGAGGGAAAGCTGTCGCTGGTCGTCGGCTTTTTCGGACCCTTCAGAGCAATGCCGGATCCCTGACGGTTCCTCACCGCCCTGGGATGCCGCGTGACCGAAATGCCGGTCATTTCTCAAAAATCACGTCAGACTATTTTCGAAGACCGCGCCGCAATGCTATTGACCGCTCATGTTATACGTAGAAATCGCTATCGTGGTCGTCCTCATCTGTGTGAACGGCCTTCTGTCGATGTCCGAACTTGCCATCGTCTCGTCGCGACCGGCCCGCCTGAAAGCGATGATCGACCGCGGCATCAATGGCGCCGGCCGCGCGCTCGAGCTTGGCTCGAATCCCGGCAAGTTCCTCTCCTCGGTGCAGATCGGCATCACCCTGGTCGGCGTCCTCTCCGGCGCCTTTTCCGGCGCCACGCTCGGCGAACGGCTGGCGCAGTTCCTGGCCTCGACCGGCATCCGCGAGACCGTCGCCGATCCGCTCGGCGTCGGCATCGTCGTCGCCATCATCACCTATTTCTCGCTGATCGTCGGCGAGCTGGTGCCCAAGCAGATTGCCTTGCGCGACCCAGAGCGGGTCGCCGCCAGGGTCGCTCCGGCAATGACCATCCTCGCCACCATCTCGGCGCCGCTGGTCTTCCTGCTCGACTTCTCCGGCCGCGCCATATTGTGGCTGCTCGGCCAGCGCGGCGAAAGCGAGGAGAAAGTCACCGATGAGGAGATCAAGATGCTGGTCGCCGAGGCCGAGCATCACGGCACCATCGAATCCGACGAGCGGCGCATGATCGCCGGCGTCATGCGGCTTGGCGACCGCGCCGTGCGCGCGGTGATGACGCCGCGCACCGAGGTCGACTGGATCAATCTGCAATCCGACGAGGCGGCCATCCGCAAGCTGCTCATGGAAACCCAGCATTCGCGCCTGCCGGCAGGTGACGGCGGCGTCGATGTCATGATCGGCGTCGTCCAGACGCGTGACGTGCTGGCGGCGTTGCTTGCCGGCCGCGTGCTCGACCCGCGCAGGCATGTTCGCGCAGCCCCCATCGTCTACGACCAGGCCGACGCGCTGGATGTGCTACAGAAGCTGAAGGAATCCGACGTGCCGATGGCGCTGGTGCATGACGAATACGGCCATTTCGAAGGCATCGTCACCCCGGCCGACATTCTGGAAGCCATCACCGGCGTGTTCCGCGCGGACACAGACGCCGGCGACGAGGAGAACGCGGTCAAGCGCGAGGACGGCTCGTGGCTGCTCGCCGGCTACATGCAGGCCGACGAGATGGCCGACATTCTCGGCATCGACCTGCCGGAAAACCGCGATTACGAAACCGTCGCCGGTTATGTGCTGTCGCACATGCACCATCTGCCGGCGACTGGCGAATGCGTCGACGCGCAGGGCTGGCGCTTCGAGGTGGTCGATCTCGACGGCCGCCGCATTGACAAGCTGATCGCCACCCGCCTGCCCGGCGCCCACCGCGAGGCGGTGCGCTGACATGTTCGAATGTCAGCTTTTGACCGGTTAGCTGACGCCGCCCTCTGCCAGAGGTCGAACTGGTTTCAACAAACCGAAGAAGCCAATGATGCGCGTTATCCGTTTCTGCTCCTCATCTAGAAAAGCGATGTCCAGGCCCTCGGGTAAAGACGAACCGTCAGGCATCACAAACTTCCACGCGAAGCGCGCGACGCCGTGATGAACATCCACGTTGCTGGTCCGCAGAATGCAGGCACCAGGATGCTTGCTTTGAATTCCTGCAATGTGGGCTAGCAGTTCTTTGGCACCAACAGCGTGAACGGTTGGATCTGTATACGTCGCGCCATCGCTCAAGACCGATAGCAGCGACGCCCGCCGCTTCTCGGCGTTTTCGGTGGACCACGATGCACAATACTTATCAATGAGATGCGTCAAAGGCATGCTACTTCCCTGTCGCCAGAAAATGCGAGAGCGCGGCGAAATCATCGTGCAAGTGGCCCGCCGCTATGGCCCGTTTGAATATCGCATCATAACCATCGACTATTGAACGGTCGATTCCGCGGAACTGCATCAACTCCAACAGATGCTGCATTGCGCCGTGGTGCGCCGAGATCGACGAGAGCGTTTCGTTATCGCTGGCAAATCGGCCAGCGCTCGTCCGCTTGATGAGGTCGGTCACCAGGCCGTCAATGACCGGCGCCGTCGCGGACCACTGCCGCGCCAGTTCACCCAGTTCGATCTCTTCGGCCTGCGACACGGCGATCGCATGGAGCGTCCCGAACAGAGCGCCCCACATGATAGCCAGTAGTGCGCTATCGAGCGCGTTCGCACGCCCTGGTTCTTCGCCAACATGCTGGACATTGCCACCCAAGGCGCGAAACACATCGCGGTTCGTGTCGAAAGCCTCCCTTGGCCCGGCAAGCAGGATGGTCCCGGCGTCCGTGCCGATATAATCCGGCGTCGCCATGATCGCGCCATCAAGGTAGTTTGCGCCGTGCTTCGTACACCATTCAGCGGCTTCCCGTGCGCCACTCGGCGTCCCCGAAGTCAACTCCACGATCAGCTTGCCGCGAATGGCTGAGGCGATGGCGTCACTGTGGAGAAGCGCTTTTGTCGCCTTATAGTCGCTGACATTCACAATGATGATCTCGCCTGCGTTCACGGCTTCCTCCACGGAGGACGCGGCGATTGCGCCCAGCCTGGCGAGTGGATCGGTCTTCTGTCTGGTTCTGTTCCAGACAGTCGTCGGATATCCCGACTGAAGCAGGCTGCCGGCGAGCGCCGAGCCCATACGGCCCGTTCCAATGACCGTGATTGAAAGCTTCATTCCACACTCCATATCAATTGGCGGCGTCAGACCGCGTTTTGCTGTGATCGTCTTGAGAGGTATGTCAAAACGAGCGGCGCGCGATACGCACCCGGGCGTAAGTGGTCACCAGAAGGTAAGGAACGCGCGATGAACAATTCCGCGGACAATGGCTTTGCAGCGGCCGTCAGGATGGTCGAAGGAAAGTGGAAAGTAGATATCCTTTGCGAGCTCGGAACGGCGTCGCGCAGATTTGGTCGATTGAAACAGGCGCTTTCTGGCATCAGCGAAAAGATGCTGGCGCAACAATTGCGAGAACTGGAGGCCGACGGCCTTGTCGACCGTAAAGTCTTTTCCGTGGTTCCAGCGAAGGTAGTCTATTCGCTGACAGAACGCGGCGCGGCGCTCAACGCAGCAGCAGGTTCACTATGTCTGTGGGCCGAGCAATTCGGCCTGCCCGGCTGCCCTCAGATTGCCAATGGCGTACATATGGATGCCCTCTGATGCATGTCGCCCAAAGCGACCTCGGTTTGGGAGAACGACATGCATAAAAACGAGGATCTAAAACGCCTGAACCCGTTCGTACGGGACACGCTTCAGGGGTGCGACGCGCTGGATGTCCTGTCGAGATTAAAGGCGTTCCGATGGTGCTGGTCATGACGAGTACTACCGTTTCGCACCGCCACAACGGCCGGCATTCTCCCATCACCGGGCTCCGTCGCCGGCTATGTGCTGGCGCACATGCATTATGCCGGCGACTGGTGAATGCGTCGACGCGCAGGGCTGGCGCTTCGAGGTGGCGATCTCGACGGCCGCCGCATCCCGCCTGGCAGGCGCCCATCGCGAGGCGGTGCGCTGACGCCCGAGCAATTGCGGCATTCGCTCTATCGTTCCCAGAAGGACTTGGCGATCTCTCCCTCGACCTGCTCTATCGTCAGGCCGATATCGTCGATCAGATGCGGATTGTCCTTCGACATCTGCCTGAGTTGCCAGCGAAAGCGTATCCGTTCGCGCCAGGTCCGATCGTGCCAGCTCGCTATGATGCTTCGCAGGGTCTTCAGGAGCCGGCGCGATGCCGGCCGCACGGGCGTTCCCGGTCGCGCTGCACAACGCTGGGCTGATGCAAGTGTATTGGTCATGGCAACCTCCATATGGTTTGAGGGCCTAAGGGCTCTCGATGAGGTTGAATTCTGCAGGATACGGACGGCGCCGTAATTAAGCCCTCCCAAATAGTTCTCAAAATTCCAAACGAGCTAGAGCAGTTCACCGGTTCACGGAACCGGTAACCTACTCTAACCCTTTGTTTTGACGCAATTCCGAACAGAAAACCGCTTCACACTTTTCCTGGAATTGCTCTATAGATGCGCCTATGGGATCGCGTTTTGCCTTTGGTCCGTTCGTGCTTGATCCGGGTGCGGGAACGCTGCTTCGGAACGACGTCCCCGTTGCCGTTGGCTATCGCGGGCTGAGCCTGCTTGCAGCACTCGTCGGGCGGCCCGGTGAAATCTTGGGAAAGGCCGAGTTGATGGACGCTGCATGGCCGGGCACGGCCGTGGAGGAAGGCAACCTCACCGTCCAGATCGCGCAGTTGCGCAAGCTGCTTGGTCCTGTCGGCGAGAACGGCGAATGGATATCCACCGTTCCGCGCGTCGGCTACCGTTTCACGGGGGCCGTCGAACAGCTCGGCCAGGCCAAGCGAAAACCCTTGCCGCTGCCCGACAAACCATCGATAGCCGTGCTGCCCTTCGTCAATTTCAGCAACGATCCCGAGCAGGATTCCTTCGTGGACGGGTTGACTGAAGACCTGATCACCGACCTGTCCAGGATCTCCGGCCTGTTCGTCATCGCCCGCAACTCGACCTTTGCCTACAAGGGAAAAGCGATGGACGTGCGCGAGATCGCCGGGGACCTTGGCGTGCGCTACCTGCTGGAAGGCAGCGCAAGACGCGCCGCGGGGCGCGTGCGCATCAACGCACAGCTGGTTGACGCGGTGAGCGGCGATCATCTGTGGGCGGAACGCTTCGATCGCGGCCTGGACGACATCTTTGCCGTTCAGGACGAGGTGACGGCCAAGATCGTGGAGGCATTGCTTGGCCGTCTGCGCACGCTGCCGCCGCGCAACCGGCCCAGCAATCTCGAGGCTTACGATCTCTGCGTGCGGGCGCGCAAGCTGATCGACGACTCGCCGCAGATGGCGCAGGAAGCGCATCTGATGCTGACGCGCGCGGTGTCGCTCGATCCCGGATACGCCGAGCCCTATCGCTGGCTTGCCATGAACCACTGGATGGGACAGGTGCATTGGGGCGGACCAACCGAAGCTGCCCGCAGCGTTGCCTTGGAGCTGGCGCGCAAGGCCGTGGCGATCGATCCCAACGATGCCGGCTGTCGCTGGATCCTGGCCTACCTGCTTGCCTATGAGCGCAGCTTCACTGAAGCGGATGCGGAATTCGCCAAGGCGATCGAGCTCGACCCGAACGAGGCCGACACCTGGGCGGCATTGTCCGATATCGCGGTCCTGGCCGGCCGGGTCGAAGAGGGCCTCGAGCACATCCGCAAGGCGTTCCGGCTGAACCCGTTTCCGGCGAGCTGGTACTATCTGACGCTCGGCCAGGCGCAATATGCGGCGCGCGACTACCAAGCCGCTATCGAGACCCTGCGCCGTGACGAGACCTATCGCACAAGCTCACGCCGTTTCCTGGCGGCAAGCCTGGCGCAACTCGGCCGGCTGGACGAGGCGCGCGCGGAGGCCGAGCTGTTTCTCGTCGGCAACCCGCATTTCACAACCCATCACTGGGCGACGACCGAGCCATTCCGCGACGCCGCTACGCTCGAGCATTTCGTCGATGGTTTTCGCAAGGCCGGTCTTCCGGAGTGACGCGCCGGCATCCGGCCTGCCCGTGGCAAAGGCGAAGTGGTGCGCTAACCCGGATCTAGGCATGGGCATGATCTCGGTGGCGCGAGACCTTCTCGCGGTTACCGCAGGTGCGCATGCTGCACCAGCGCCGCTTGCCGCCTCGCGACGTATCGAGGAAAAGCCAGCCACAGCGAGGGCAGGAATGCAGCCTGTCGCGCGGCAGGGTGAAGAACGCTTCGATGGACAGCATGGCCAGCAAGGCGGTGACGGCATCCGGGTCCCGCCACCGGGCAAGGGCAAGCTTCGGTCTGGTGCGATCCAGCTCGATAGAGCCGGCGGCAAGCGAGCTTGCCGTGCGCGAGAATAACACGCCTAGAGCAATTCCAGGAAAAGTGTGAAGCGGTTTTCCGTCCGGGATTGCGTCAAAACAAAGAGTTAGAGCAGCTCGCCGTTTCCGTGAAACGGTGAAATGATCTAGCGGTTCGACCGCGGACGGTTTGCCCGCGGCGATTGACTCGAAAACCTGAAATGACGCCTCCCGCACTTCGCGGACCCGTTCCACGAACCGCCCATCCGCTATCTCGGCAACGGCCTGCGCCTGGCGATCGTCGGCAAGCCCTGAGGCGTTGAACCAGTTCGCAACATCCCGGACGGACTTAAACAGTTCATTATCAGCTGCTGGCGCCCGCCGGTCGAACACGGCGTTCGACAGGTCCAAAGCGGGATGCCCGCCTATGAAGTGATCCGGCACCCATTCGGTGTGTGCATGGCTCACGGAACATAACCTCATTACCTGCATTATACGGTTACAAGATGAATCACTATCACACCGGTATACGGTGTCAAAGCCACCCCGGTTCGGCGCCAGGCCTTGGGAGAGAGAGGATGTGCAGCAATCGTTACAAGACCCGCCACGAAACCATCAATGTCGACGGCCTCGACATCTTCTACCGTCATGCCGGCGATCCCGGCAGACCGGCAATCCTGCTGCTGCACGGATATCCGACTTCGTCGCACGTCTATCGCAATGTCATCGAACCGCTGGCGGAGACAGCCTATGTGGTGGCGCCGGATCTGCCCGGTTTCGGCTTTTCGTCCGCCCCTTCCATCGATGCTTATGACTACACGTTCGAGAACCTGGCCAACACGATAGAAACCTTCATCGAGGCCCTCGGCCTCCAGCGATTCTTCCTCTACATCACTGACTTCGGCACGCCCGTCGGCTATCATCTCGCCACACGGCGGCCGGATCGCATCCTCGGCCTGATCGCGCAGGACAGCAATGCTCATGACGAGGGGCTGGGACCGGAATGGGACGCGCCGAAGGCGTTCTTCGCCGAACCGACTGAAGAAAACCGCGCCAAACTGCCGGACTGGATGAATTTCGAGGGGACCCGGAACCAATATATCGGCGGTCTCCCCGAGCGTCTGAAGGTGTTGTTTCCGCCCGAGGGTTGGTATCTCGATACGGAGCGTCTGGCGAGGCCCGGCAACACCGACATTCAGTTCGAACTCTTCACCGATTATGGCTCGCACATCGCCCGCTTCCCGGCCATCCAGGCCTATCTCCGCGACCAACAGCCAGCATGCCTCGTGCTGTGGGGACGGCACGACGCCTTCTTCGCGCTGGACGAGATCATGGCCTACAGCCGCGACCTCGACGCAGTCGAAATCCATGTCTTTGAGAGCGGACACATGCTTCTCGAAACGCATCATCGCCAATGCGCGGCTCTCATCGCTCACTTCATCCACGAGGTGGAGACTGGGGTGTTTCGCGAACCTGCCGGGCGCTGAACGTCGGCGCTCAAACCGCCACTTCGATGGGCTCGGCAAGCCTGGGATTGGCCCGCGCGGCGATCAGGCAGCCGGCGACGATCAGGCACGCTCCGGTCAAGGTGGTCCAGGTCGCCTCCTCGCCGAAGAAGAACCAGCCGAGCGCGACCGCCCAGATAAAGGCCGAGTATTCCGTCGGGATCAGATATTGCGCTTCGGCGCGGGCGTAGGACCAGCTCATCAGGAACTGCCCGGCAAGCGACAGCACCGTCACCCCGGCCAAAGGAAGCCAAAGATTGCTCGGTAGGGCGACGGCAAGCCAGGGTGCTGCGAGGCCGAGGAGGATGGCAACGCAAAGGTTCTGGAACAGCATGATCTCGATGGGCTTGGCCAACTGCGCCTGTTGCCGGGCGAGGATCAGATTGTAGCCGTAGAACACCGTCGACACGAGCACCGCTGCCGTGCCGAGCATGGCATCTTGCGAATAGTCTGCCTTCCCGAACTGGCCGGCCATGATGATGGCGACACCGGCAATGCCGGCCAAAGATGCCCAGACAGCCTGGCGCCGGATCCGTTCGCCCAGCAGCAGCGCGGCGAGAAACAGGGCAAACAAGGGCGCCACGAAACTGAGCCCGATCGCCTCCGCGAGCGGCAGCCTGGCCAAGCCCCAGAAGAAGGATATCAGGACGATGCCGACAATCGCGGCACGCAGCGCATGCAGCCTCAGCACCGGAACGGTTGGCGTTAGGCGCGGTCCCGCCAACCAGGCCGCGCCCGCGACCACGGTCGCGACCATGCTGCGCCACAGCAAGGTGTTGTAGACGCCGACCGCGATGACCAGGATCTTCATCGCCGCATCCATCCCGGACAGCAGGAAGATCGCAAGCGCGCAAACGAGCACCGGGATCATCGGGGAAACGGCGCCGGTCAGGCTGGATGTCTTCACGGCTTCACTCATGTGACGGATTGCAGCCGGATATATCAGGCCACAGGGCGCGACCAGATGGCAGTCCCGTCGATGTAGCAGTCCAACCCCGATTGGCGTCGTGTTCGCGGCTATCGCCATATCAGGGTATCAGTACCACCTTCCCGGTCGACCGGCGCTCATCCAGCAACCGGTGCGCTTCCCCGGCCTGGTCGAGCCGGAATCTGCCGCCGATCGTGACCTGCAGTTGGCCGCCTGCCGCCATTTGGAACAGTTCGGACAGGCTGGCTTTCAGCACATCGGCAGACAGCAGCGGCAGCAGCGCGAAACCCCTGAGTGACTGGTTGCGGCCGATCAACTGCTCCAGATCGGAGGCAGCGAGGCCAAAGCGCCCGAGCGCAGCAAACACCAGTTCGCCGCCAGGCGCCAAGGCCTCAAGCAAGGCAGCGGTCAGCGCACCGCCGACTGTGTCGTAGATGATGTTGGCGCCCTCCCCGCCGGTGAGGTCGCGGACGCGAGCGGGCCAGTCCGGCTTGGTATAGTCGACTGCGGCATCGGCGCCGAGCGACAAGACGAAATCCAGCTTTGCCTTGCCGCCGGCGGCTGCGATCACCTGGCGTGCGCCCTTCAGCCTGGCCAGTTGGACAAGCAGCGTTCCCACACCGCCCGATGCGGCCGGCACCAGCACCGCCTTGTCATCGGGCGGGCTTTGCCGAAGCAGATGAAGGGCCGTCAGCCCCTGCACCATCAGCGCCGTGGCAGCCTCGAACGGCAGCGCATCCGGCAGCGGCACGACGAGATCGGCTGACATCGTCACCTGCTCCGCATAGCCGCTGTGGGGACGCTGCGACATGAACAAAGGCGCGGCCACGCGGCGACCCAGCAATTGCGCATCCACACCTTGCCCGACGGCCTCGACGACACCCGCCGCCTCGACGCCCGGGATCATCGGCAGTTGCGGCGTCACCGCGTAGCGGTTCGCGCGCATCAGCACTTCGAAGAAGTTGATCCCGGCGGCGTGGACACGGATCAGCACCTCGCCGGACTGCGGCACCGGCGCCGGCAGATCGACCACCTCCAGCACCTCGGGACCGCCGAAGCGGCTGAGTTGAATGGCTTTCATGGCAAACTCCGATAGCACTGGCATCGGCAGCGGTTTGCCACTATCTGCGGAGCCTCGACTACACACTCATTTGTCCCCTGCTGACCAGGAGGTGACCATGCCAGATTCCAAGAGAATGCCGATCAAAAGACTGCCGATGCTGCCGGCGGAACGGGCGCTGAAAGTGATCGCCGGTCGCTGGAAGGCGGTCATCCTCTACCATCTCTTCGATGGTCCCCGGCGCCTGTCGGCGCTCAAGACGCTGATGCCGGGCATCACCCAGAAAGTGCTGATCCAGCAGCTGCGCGAAATGGAAGAGCACGGCCTGGTCAGCCGTGAAATCTTCGCCGAAGTGCCATCGCGCGTCGAATATTCGGCGACGCGCCTCGGCCTCAGCCTCGAGCCGATCCTGCTGGCGCTCTGCCAATGGGGCCAGCACCACGCCGACGAGTTGAACGAGACGAACCGCCTCGCAGACTGCATCATACGGCCGAGGCAGGCGACGCACGCCCACATGGCATAAATCGAATTTGACGGGTGAGTTGCCGACGCGGGCTGCCAGACCGTCGATTTGTCCACAGAACGGATCGGAAAATGCACCGCATAGCTTCGGGCGACCTTTATCAGACCTACGATCTTGGTGACTTGCGCATCACCTCCTTGCGCGATGGCTATGTCGACATGCCGATCGGACGGCTTCGGCAACGCGGCGACAAGCCATTTGGCGATGAATTACCGAAACAAGTCGCGTTGGTTGGTGGTCAACTCAGGCTTTCCGTCAATGCCTTCGCGATTGACGATGGAAACGGGATCATCTTGATCGATACCGGCGCCTCGAACGCCTGGCATCCCACCATGGGCCGACTTCCCGAGGCGCTGGACGAAGCTGGCATCGATGCAGGACGAGTCCGTACCGTCTGCTTCACCCACACGCATCTCGACCACATCCATGGTCTTGTGCTTGCCGACGGCCGCGACGCTTTCCCGCGCCTGGCGCGCTTGCTCGTTCCCGGGGAAGAACTCGGCTTTTTTCGCGCCGAAGCGCGGCTCGAACGATTTCACGGCATGGCGGAACCCTTCGAAGCCGGAGACCGTATCGGGACACATGTCGACATTGTCGGCGCTCATGGCCATGAAGCGGGACACAGCTGCTTTCGTGTTTCTGCCGGCGGCGAACGCATTCTGATCTGGGGCGACACCGTTCACGTCCCATCGCTTCAGTTCGATCGACCTGAGGTGACATGGGAATTCGACGCCGATCAGGACCAGGCGCGCGAAAGCCGGTTGCGGTTGCTGGCGCTTGCAGCCGACGATCATTGTTTCGTCGCCGGCGCGCATCTGGATTCGCCCGGCATCGGCCGCGTCGTCCGATCCGGCGCCAGCTTTCAATTCGAGCCGCTATAATTGAAAAAGGGCGGCGCAAGCGCCGCCCCGGATCCTTGGGAGGATAATTCGAATTGGCGGTCAGGCCGCCTTGACTTCCTCGGCAACGGCGTCGGCCTGACGCGCTGCCTTGAGCACCTTGGCCCACCACGCAACATCGTTGACCAGCGCGGTGGCGGCCTGGTTCAGATGCTCGAGGTCTTCCAGCTTCTTCTCGCCCTGGCGGACGGCGAGGAAATCGCCCCAGGCGATATGGACGGCCGACTTGACCGGCGCCATCTGCAATTCGACGGCATACAGTCTAAGCTGTTCGACGGCACGCGAGCCGCCGACGCTGCCATAACCGACGAAGCCGGCCGGCTTCTTGTTCCATTCATTGGCGGCGTAGTCGATGGCGTTCTTCAGCACGGCCGTCGGGCCATGATTGTATTCGGCGGCGGTGAAGATGAAGCCGTCGAATTCGGCGACCTTCTTCTGCCAGCGCTGTGCCACTTCGTTCTGCGACGGCGCCCAGGCGGAGGATGCGACCTCGTCGAAGAACGGCAGCGGGAAGTCGCGCAGGTCGACGATCTCGACATCGATGTCGGCGTGCGACTTGGCGATCTTGGCGATCCACTGGGTTGGCACATCGGCGAAACGAGCGGCGCGCGTCGATCCGACGACGATAGCAATTTTGGGTTTGGACATAAGGGCTCTCCTTGCACGAAGTACTGGTATCATTTGGATACCTGCGCTATATGAGATACTGCAAACGCGATGCACAAGAAGGCACTTTTTTGTTACCGAGGCACCCACACCGCACCGAGGACTGCCGCGCCATCTCGGAAATCCTGCAGCGCGTCGGCGACAAATGGACCGTTCTGGTCGTCGGCAAGCTGGGCGACGGACCGCTGCGTTTCAACGAATTGCGTGCTGCCGTCGGCGGCATCTCGCAGAAGATGCTGACCACCACCTTGCGCGGGCTGGAGCGTGACGGCTTCGTCACCCGCACCGTGTTTCCAACCATTCCGCCGCGCGTCGATTATGAGCTGACCGAACTCGGCCACGAGCTGCTGATCCCCGTCAGCGCACTGAGCGAATGGGCGCGTGCGAACACCATGCGCGTCAAGGCGGCGCGCGAAAAATTCGACGACGCCCGCGTCTGAAACCCTTGCGCTGCAAGGGTTTCAGACCCGCACGCAACATCCGGCTTGCCTGATCGGAAATTCTATCTCGGCTGCGCGGATCGTTGCCCGAATGCACGCGCCGTTTTGGCTGGTGGATTGCCGCTCATGCCGTCCGCTGACGGCTGCCGCTCAGGCTCCTGATGTGCGGACATCGCATCGCGCGGCGGCACAGGTATCACACCGTGCGCCCTGCTCGCCGGGAGCCTGTTCCCCATGCGTGCAGGCACTGCGCGAGATATCTTCCTTCACCTCCGCGTAAGCGGTCACGCCGAGCAGGCATGTCGTCGCCACCAGGGCTGCCACGAGCCAACCGTTCAGCAGATGTTGACGCATTGTCTCTCCTCCGATTGCAGCAGGATCGGGCATGGAGGCAACCGGCGGATGTCGCGAAACGGGTCCGCTACATGGCCCCTGTTACAAACGGCCATCCCCGGCTCGCTCTACCTGATCCCAGCTATGTCGGCGTCAACCGATCCATGGCAGACTGGTACGATCGGCTGGGTATTTTCCGCCCCGGCTGCTACCGGTGAAAGCCGCCATTCGCGTCGAGGTTCATGTCGTACAAGGAATATCCCGCCATCGACCTGCCCCCATCGGAAGCACTGCTGCCGAGCCCGCTGCTTGTCGTCGAGGACGAGCCGATGATGCAGGTGCGGTTGCGCTCGATCCTGAAGGGCCTTGGCTATGCTCAGGAGGAGCTGTTTTTCGCCGGGTCGATCGCGCAGGCCAGGACCCTGCTCGTCGACCAGCCTTTGCCATGGCGCTGGTCGATGTCGGCCTGCCCGATGGCAACGGCATCGACCTTATCGGCTCCCTGCACGAGCATGACGCGGCGCTGCCGATCCTCGTCATCTCGGCCTGGAGCAACGAAAACACCATCCTCGAGGCCCTACGTGCCGGCGCGACCGGCTACCTCCTGAAGGAGCGCGACGACATCGAGCTTTCGCTTTCGATCCGCAGCACCATCCGCGGCGGCGCGCCGATCGATCCCTTCATCGCCCGGCGCATCCTGGAACTGGTGTCGGCGCCGGCGCCGACCGGGCGTGCCCGTCCTTCCACCGACAGGCCGGGGCGCGGCAAGCCCGCGCTTGCGCCGCCGCCTCCCTTGACGCCGCGCGAGATCGAGATCCTCAACCTCGTTGCCAAGGGGCTTACCAATCAGAGATTTCGGGAGTCCTTTCCCTCTCCAGGTTCACGGTCGAATGCCACATTCGCAACATCTACAAGAAGCTGTCGGTCAAATCCCGGACGGAAGCGATCTTCGAGGCGCGGTCGCAAGGCTTCTTGCCCTGATATTCCTGCTCCTCGTGCCGGGCGGCATCGCCTTTGCCGCCGGCGGGGCCGTGCCGTTCAAGACGATCGAGGCCGTGAGATCCGGCTGGGACGCCGCCGCGCCGCCGGCCACCGGCTGGACCAGCGTGACCTTGCCCGACGACTGGACGACGCGCTGGCCCGGTTTCGACGGCGTGGTCTGGTATCGCCTCACCTTCGACAGGCCCGACGCGGCCGAACCGCTGGGCCTCGCGCTGAACTACTGGACACTGGCCGGATCGATCTCGGTCAACGGCGCGGAACTCGGCCGCGACGAATTCCTCGTCGAGCCGTTGACGCGCTCATGGAACGTGCCCCGCTACTGGCAGCTCGCGGCCCCGGTTCTGCATGCCGGCACCAACACGCTGCTGATCAGGGTCTCGGGCCTGGCGCCATACCAGCCAGGCCTTGGTCCGGTCCTGATCGGCCCGCCTTCGGCGACGCGTGCTCATTTTGTCCAGCAATTCTGGATTCGCCGCGAGCTGCCGGTCTTCTATCTCGGCGTCACCGCGGCGCTTGGCACCTTCTTTTTCGTCGTCTGGCTGCTGCGCCGAAGCCTGAAGGCCTATGGCTGGTTCGCCCTGATGACGATTGCGTGGTTTTGCTATTCGCTCAATTTCGTGGTGACGAGCCCTTGGCCGTTCGGGGCGACCGACACATGGCAGCGTTTCATCATGCTCTCCTTCATGGTCATGGCCGCCGCCTTCGTGCTGTTTGTCATCCGCTTTGCCGAGCGCCGCTTTCCCCAAGGGGAAGCCGTGCTATGGACCGCGCTGGCGATCGGTGCCGCAGCCCTGTTTGCCACGCCGCATTCCCAGCTCGGCCCGATGCTCAACCTGCTGGCCTTGTCCTGGTCGCTGCTTTATATCGGCGCCTGTTTGCTGTCGATCGGCCTGACCTGGCGCAGCGCTCGCCTGGACCACATCGTCCTCCATATCGTCAACGCGTTCACCATCGTGGCCATCCTGCATGACCTGATGACATATCTCGGCATACTTCTTGGCAATGTCTACTACGTCACGCTGACATCCCAGTTCCAGATGGTCGGCATGGCGCTGGTGCTGGCCTGGAACTTCGTCGCCAACATGCGCCGCATCGAGGGGTTCAACGATGAGCTCACGGCCAAGATCGAAACCGCCAGGAAAGAACTCGCCCTCACGCTGCATCAGCAGCATGAGGTCATTTTGGCCAACACCAGGCTGGCCGAGCGCGTGTCCCTTTCCCACAATCTGCACGACGGCATGGGCGGTACCCTGGTCAATTCGATCGCCATGCTGGAGCACGCGCCGCAGAGCCTGCCGGCCGATCGCTTCCTGTCCGTCCTCAAGGAACTGCGCGACGAGTTGCGGGTGATCATCGATACCGCCGCCGACGACCAGACGGGCGGCCAGTCTCTGGCCGGGTGGATCGCACCGCTGCGCCGCCGCCACACGCTGGCATGTGAAAGCCGCGACATCGATTGCGTGTGGAACCTGACCGGGCTGGAGGACTGCCACCTGTCGCTCGCGCGAAGCCTCGATCTCGTCCGCATCCTGCAGGAGGGCCTGACCAACGTGCTCAAGCACAGCCAGGCAAGCTGCGTCGTCATCGACCTGCACCGGCGCGGCGAGACGCTGAGCCTGATGATCCACGACGACGGCGTCGGCTTCGATGCCGCCTCGGAAGCGCCCGTCCCGGGCACCGGCCTGCGCTCGATGCGGGCGCGGGCCGGACGGCTGGGCGGCACGCTCGAAACGCGGTCGCGACGCGGCGAAACCGTGCTGGCCCTGCATGTGCCCGCCGACGCAATTCCAGGAATGGCATGAACGGTTTTCCGCTCGCACTCACGTGAAAACGAGGAGATAGGCGGTTCGACATTGCCGCAGGCGACGAACCGCCTTGAGCCCGGCATAGCTAGTTTCAACGATATCGCGAGCCGGGCTTTCGCGGGATGCTGCAGGCTGGAGAGATTCCAGCGCAATCGGGTTGTGCCGGACACGATGGGATTGACATGGGCCGGAAAGAAACCACTGAACTCATCAAGAAGGGTAAGGAAAAGATCCTGCGCCTGGGCGCCCCGCTTGCCGTCTCGCAACCGATACATCGGATGCCGCCACGCAATCTCGCCCGTCCTCGGCAAGCTAATGGTCCACTAGTGGCCCTTCTGACCCGTCTTCTATGCGCGAGCGCGCTGGGGGCCGCCATGGCTGCACCGGTCCTGCTGACGTTCTCGCCATCTGTGGCACGGGCGGATGGCGGCGCGGGTGCTAGTGGCGCGGCCGGAGGGCAAGGATACACCGGCGCCAATGGAAGCGACAGTACAGGTACGGGCGGCGGTGGCGGCGGCGCCGCCGGCGGGGGTGACGGCGGAAAAGGTGGGGACGGTGCCCAAGGCGGAGCCGGAGGCGCCGGTGACCTCGGCAGCGGCACGACCACCGGCGATGGTGGCGCCGGCAGCGGCGTCTTTGGCAGTGGAGGGGGGGGCGGAGCCGCCGGTGCCAATGGTGGAGGAGGTGGTGCAAGCGGCGTTGCCAGCGGCGCTTTCCAGACATTGAGCGGCTACGATGGACAAGGTGTTGCAGGCGGGAACCCGGGTGGCTCGGGGGGGGCGGCGGGAGGTGGCGGGGGTGGCGGAGGCAACGGCAATGGGGCTGGCACTTCAGCGATCTCGATCGGTTCAACCGACCTGCTCCTGGGTGGCGGCGGCGGCGGTGGCGCTCTCGGCTATACTACAAGCAACAACGGCGCGCTGACGTTTGGCGGCGGCGGCGGGGCCGGTGGCTATGGGGCTATCGTGACGGGCGGCGGCTTGCAAAACACCAACAGCGGGACGATCAGCGGCGGCGGCGGCGGCGGTGGCGGCGGCGCCAGCTTCAGCTTCAGCGACGATATTCTAACCGCCGGGCCCGGAGGCAATGGAGGCAATGGCGGCGTTGGCGTGATCTTTGCCGGCGGCGGCGCCACCTTGATCAACAACGGCGTGATTCAAGGTGGCAATGGCGGCGGTGGGGGCGGCAGTGGGGTTGGAAGCACGGCCGTAGGCGGCTTCGGCGGTAATGGTATCGTCATGTCGGGTGGCGGCACGATCGAAAACCGCGGCACTATCCAAGGCGGTGCCGGGGGCTTTTCCGGCAGCAACAACGGATCCGCGAATCGCACAATTGGAGGATATGCCATTATCGGAGCCGGCCTGACCGTGACCAACAGCGGCACCATCGCCGCAGGTCCTGGGCGCCTCCCTAGCATCCAGTTCACCGGCGGCGTCAACGCGCTGGAACTGCGGGCAGGCTCGGTGATTACCGGCGCTGTGTGGGCGTTCAGCGCGGCCGACAGGTTGAGGCTCGGCGGAAACGTCGACAGCAGCTTCGACGTCTCCACGATCGGGCGGCAATACCGGGATTTCGGCATCTACGAAAAGACCGGCACCGGCACATGGACCTTGAACGGCAGCACCAGTGAGGTGACGTCGTGGACCATCGGCCAGGGCACGTTGTCGGTGTGGTTGGACGCCCATCTCGGAGCCGCCTCGGGCGCCCTGACATTCGACGGCGGCGTGCTGCGGGTCATGAGCACTATGTTCACCGCCACCAGCCGCACGATCAACTGGGGCCCCGGGGGCGGCGGCTTCGACATCGCCGACAGCGCCAACAACTTCACCGTGAGCCAGGCACTGACGGGCCAAGGGGGGCTCACCAAGCTCGGCGCCGGAACCCTGACGCTGACCGGCATCAACATCTATTCCGGCGGCACCGTCGTCAACGGCGGCACGTTGAGGATCGGCGGCGACTGGGCGCTGGGCGATGTCTCGGGCGCCCTGACCTTGAACGGCGGCGCGCTGCAGGTGACGGGCAGTCCCCTCAACTTCACGCTGGAGCGCCAGGTAATCCTCGGCGCCAATGGCGGTACCTTCGATGTCGGCGCCGGCAAGAACCTGATCCTCGACGGCGTGGTTTCGGGTGACGGGCAACTCGCCAAGACCAGTTCCGGCACGCTGACGCTGAACAGCGCCAACAGCTATTCGGGCGGCACGGCGGTGCGCGGCGGCGGCCTTGTCGTGGCGGCGACAGGTGCGCTCGGCGACGGACCGGTCACGATAAGCTCGAACGGAAGCGGGGGATGGGCCAAGCTCTATTCTCGGGCAACGACGCCGCCAATCCCGTCAGCGCCCAGGATCTCTCGATCACCGTCGGGTTGGGCGACCTCAACTTCCTGCGCAATGCGACCGCCGGCGCGGCCACCATCGTCCTGGCGAAGGACGGCAATGGCGGGCTCAATTTCAGCACCGGAACCGATGCCGGCACGGCCAGCATCACCAATCAGGGCGGCGGCTCGGTCGCCTTCACGGGGGCAAGCGCGGACAAGGCGACGATCGTCAATGACGGCCTGGGCATACCGTATTATTTCAGCCGGACAACCTTCGACGACGATTATTCGAGCAATGTGTCTTCCTCCGCCGGAGAGGCCACGATAAGCAACAGGAATGGCGGCTCGACTGTTTTTTACGGACATTCGGACGGCGGAACCGCGACCCTGGTCAACGAAGCCGGCGGCACGCTCGATTTCCAGGGATCGTCGCAGGCGCAGGACGCTACCGTCGTCAACGGCGCCGGCGGCAGCGTGCTGGTGCGCTTCCGGAACCAGGACTCCGTGCTCGATGTCGGCTCGCTGTCGGGCGACGGAGCCATACAGATCGACGATTCAGAGCTGGCGCCACAGCTTTCGCTCGGCTCGCTCGGCCATGACGACATCATCGGCGGCACTATTTCCGGAAACGGCTCCCTGACCAAGACCGGCACGGGCAAGCTGACGCTCAACGGACAGAACAGCTATGCGGGCCCGACCACCGTCGGCACGGGAACGCTGGTGGTGGGCGACGCCAGCCATGGCGACGCGAGCCTCGCCGGCGATGTCACGGTGGATTCCGGCGCGCGCCTTGGCGGCATCGGCTCCATAGGCGGCAATGTCACCATCCTCGGCACGCATGGCGTCGGCAATTCCATCGGCGTCCAGACGGTCGGCGGCAACTATGTCAATCACGGCATATTCGAAGTCGAGACGACCCCATCCGGCGCCGACAAGCTGATCGTCGGCGGCACGGTCGACATATCAGGCGCGACGCTCAACCTGGTCCTGACGCCGGCGACAGCCGAGAGCTGGAACCTGCGCAACGGGCCGTACACGATCATCCAGAACAATGGCGCGGCCGATGTCGCCGGCACCTTCGCCTCCGTCGGCAACCTCAACGACCTTCTCTTCCTCGACCATCTCATCAACTACAAGGGCGGCGACGGCAACGACATCACCCTTACCTTGGCGCGCAACGACGTTGCGGTCGCCAACGTCGCCACCACCGGCAACCAAATCGCGACCGCCGGAGCCCTCGACCGGCTGGGCGAAGGCAATGCGCTTGCATGGGCCATGCTGCTCATGACCGACGAGGATGCCGCGCGCCTGGCGCTCGATGCCGCGTCGGGCGAGGTTCATGCGTGCCGATCGCCAAGGATACAGCCATTGTCGGGGCCGGGCTCGATTTCCGGATCGCCGACAGAACCACGCTGGGGATCAGCTACTCCGGCCAGTTCGGGACGAAAGCGGCCGATCAGGGCGTTCGCGCCACGATGGAAGTGCGGTTCTGATTTTACGGCTTGCGCGTCAGCTTTCGGCAGGAACTGCTTTCGGCTTGCCCTCGCCATCCAGCGCCACCATGACGAAATCGGCATGGGTGACCTTTTCCATCAGGTCGGAGAGGTAGCGCTGCGCCCAGGCTTCGACCTTGAGCGTCATCGAGGTGCGGCCGACGCGCTCGACATGGGTGTAGATGCACAGCGTGTCGCCGATCTTCATCGGCTTGGCGAAGGACATCTCTTTCACCGCAGCCGTCACCACGCGGCCCTTGGCGCGCTCGGCGGCACGGATGCCGCAGGCGAGGTCCATCTGCGCCATCACCCAGCCGCCGAAAATGTCGCCGGCCGCATTGGCATCCGAAGGCATGGCCAGGGTGCGCAGCGTCAGATCGCCAAGCGGCCGTCCTTCAGCGTAGTGCACCATGGGAGAATTCCTTCGAGACCGGCCGCCCTCGATCCCGTATCGTCACGGCGCCCGAAGGTCAACGCGCCACGACATGGCCACAGGCTCCGAACTGACAAAAGACCTGCGACTGCCGGGTCGCGGTGTCGGCAGCTTTTTTGCCGGCAGCTTTTCACGATAGGAATTTTTTCTTGACTCAGTGACCGCAGCTATGGTACATTTTTGCCTATGGTGCTGATTTGCGCCAGTGACCCGCCGTACAGGCGGGTTTTTCGTTTGATGCACCGTCAGCCAACACCCGGTAAGGCTCCGTTAACCCGAGTTGGTGGGCTCTGGCATGGCGATGAGTGGAAGACGGCAGTTCGCATCACCCGGCGAAGGTCGATCAGAAATAGCGCCTGAGGTTCGTGCGAATACGATCGAGCACGCTGTCCCCGGAAAGGTCTGGAGAAAATTCCTTGCCGGTGATCGCCTCATAGGCCTGCGCATAGACCCGCGAAGCCTGTTCGACGATCTCGTCGGGTATCTCAGGGATAGGGTCGCTGTAAGGATCGCACCGCGCCGAGACCCACGAGCGGATGAAATCCTTGTCGAAGCTCTCCGGCCGGCTGCCGCTGGCGAGCGCCTGTTCGTAGCTCGCCGCAATCCAGTACCGGCTGCTGTCCGGCGTGTGGATTTCGTCGGCGAGAATGATGGTCCCGTTCTTGTCGGTGCCGAATTCGTATTTGGTATCGGCGAGGATGAGGCCGCGCTCGGCGGCGCGCTGCTGGCCGCGGGCGGACAGCCGCAAGGCGTAGTCCGATACGGTATCCCACTGCGCCTGCGTGAGAAGACCCTGCTCGAGGATCTCCGCTTTGGACAGCGGTTCGTCATGGCCGCCATGCGCGGCCTTGCTGGTCGGCGTGATGATCGGCTCCGCCAGCTTTTCATTGTCGCGCAGGCCGTCCGGCAGGTGGATGCCATACATGTCGCGGTCACCGCGCTTGTAGCGCGTCAGGATCGAGGTGCTGGTGGTGCCCGCCAGATAGCCGCGCACGACGATCTCGACCGGCAGGATGTCGAGCCTCGTGCCGACGACGACGTTCGGGTCGGGGTATTCGAGAAGATGGTTCGGGCAGATGTCGGCGGTTTCCTCGAACCAGTAGCGCGCCGTCTGCGTCAGGATCTCTCCTTTGTACGGGATCGAAGTCAGGATGGTGTCGAAGGCACTGAGGCGGTCGGTGGCGATGATGATGCGCCGGCCATCCGCAAGGTCGTAGTTCTCGCGGACCTTGCCGCTGTAGTGGCCCGGCAGTTCGGGGATGAACGCGTCAGGGAGGGTTCGCATATGATTTCCTGCCTTCCGCAGAGTGGCCAGAGCATGATTCCGAAAAGTTGCAGACTTTCGGAGAAAATCATGCGCCAAAATAATGCCATCGCATAGGCTGTCGAGAAGGTAGATATCAAGCGCGATTGTCGGGCATCCCCGCAAACCCGGCCAGTTCGACGGTCGCTTTTTTCACAACTGATGCCGGATGGCGCGGCGACTTCGGAATGCCGTCGCGTCTAGGCTGCAGCCAATCTTTCGGAGCCTCCCATTTCCATCATGCAGACCTATGATTTCATCATCGTCGGCTCCGGCTCGGCCGGCTCGGTCCTGGCCGAAAAACTCTCGGCCTCGGGGCGCTTCTCGGTGTTAATGCTGGAAGCCGGCGGCAGCGACCGCCGCTTCTACGTGCAGATGCCGCTCGGCTACGGCAAGACCTTCTTCGATCCTGCCGTCAACTGGAACTACAAGGCCGAGCCGGATCCGGGCCTCGCCGGCAATACCGACCACTGGCCGCGCGGCATGCTGCTCGGCGGTTCAAGCTCGATCAACGCCATGGTCTGGATCAGGGGCGCCCGCGAGGATTTCGATGCCTGGGCCGCCGCCGGCAATCCCGGCTGGGGCTATGACGATCTGCTTCCCGCCTTCAAGGCGCTCGAGGACAACCAGGCCGGTGCCGACCGATGGCGCGGCACGGGCGGCCCGCTGCATGTCACCGACTGTTCGGACGCAGTCCATCCGCTGACCAAACGCTATCTCGCCGCCGGCCAGCAGGCCGGCCTGCCGCTCAACCCGGATTTCAACGGCGCCGCCCAGGAAGGCGTCGGCATCTACCAGATCTCGACCCGCAACGGCCGCCGCATGTCGGCGGCGCGCGCTTTCCTGCGCCCGGCGATGAAGCGCGGGAATGTCCGCGTCGAGATGAAGGCGCTGGCGACAAAAATCCTGTTCGAGGGCAAGCGTGCCGTCGGCGTCGAATACCAGCAGAACGGCGGGATGAAGACGGCGCGTGCCGGCCGCGAAATCATCCTGTCGGGCGGTTCGATCAACTCGCCGCAATTGCTGCAACTGTCCGGCGTCGGCCCTTCCGCCCTGCTTGGGAGCCTGGGCATTCCCGTCGTCCATGCCAACGAAAATGTCGGTGCGCATCTGCAGGACCATGTCGGCATCAACTACACCTTCAAGGGCCGGCTGCCGACGCTCAACCAGACGCTGCGTCCCTGGTGGGGCAAGCTGCTGGTCGGTATGCAATACATCCTGACCCGCTCCGGCCCACTGTCGCTGTCGATGAACAATGCCGGTGGCTTCTTCCGCACCGACCCGGCGGCGACGCGGCCAAACATGCAGCTCTATTTCCAGGCCTTCTCGACCGTCATTCCCAAGAGCGGCGAGCGCCCCATCCTGACGCCCGACCCATGGCCGGGCTTTTCCATCGGCCTATCCAACTGCCGCCCGTCGAGCCGTGGAGAGATCATGATCGGCTCGGCCAACCCACGCGACTACCCCAAGATAACGGCCAATGCCTACTCCACCAATGCCGATGTCGAGGAGATGCTGGCGGCGGTGAAATTCGTGCGCAAGATCGCCTCGATGCCCGCCATGGCCGAGATCATCGAGGAAGAGGTGTTGCCCGGCCCGTCGATCACCTCGGACGCCGATCTGGTCCAGGATTTCAGGAAGCGCTCGGGCACCGTCTATCACCCGGTCTCGACCTGCCGCATGGGGCCGGATCCCGCGCGCGCCGTCGTCGACCCCCGCCTCAAGGTGCATGGTCTGGAAGGTTTGCGCGTCATCGATGCCTCGATCTTTCCCGACAACATCACTGGCAACACCAACGCCGCCTCGATCATGACCGGTTGGAAAGGCGCCGAATTGGTTCTGGAGGACCAAGAATGAAGATCACCGACGTCAAGACCTGGGTTGTCGGCAATCCGCCGCCCGGCATCGGCGGCAAGTATTTCATCTTCGTCAAGCTGACCACCGATGGTGGCGTGGTCGGCTATGGCGAGGCCTACAACGCCACCTTCTCGGCCCATGTTACCGCCCGGATGGTCGAGGACATGGCCGAGCGCTATCTCGTCGGCCGCGATCCGCACGACATCGAGAACTTCTTCCGCCGCGCCTATTCCTCCGGCTTCACCCAGCGCCCCGATGTGTCCGGCATGGGCTGCTTCTCGGCGCTGGAAATGGCCTGCTGGGACATTATCGGCAAGGAAGCCGACAAGCCGGTCTACAAACTGCTCGGCGGACAGGTGCACGAGACGCTGCGCTCCTACACCTATCTCTATCCGCACAGCGGCAGCGTCCACTCCGAGGACGCGCACGGCAAGAACGTCTACAACGATCCAGATCTCGCCGCTGCCTGTGCGCTCGAATATGTCGAGCAGGGTTTCAATGCCGTCAAGCTCGACCCGGCCGGCCCCTACACCGCCTTCGACGGCCACCAGCCGCGCCTCGTCGATATCGACCTGTCCACCCGCATGATCAAGGCGATCCGCGAGGCGGTAGGCACCCGCGCCGACATCCTGTTCGGCACGCACGGCCAGTTCACGGCGTCCGGCGCGCTGCGCATGGCGCGCGCCATCGAGCCCTACGATCCCTTGTGGTTCGAGGAGCCGGTGCCGCCTGATATGCCTGAGGTCATGGCCCAAGTGGCCCGCGCGACCTCGATCCCGATCGCCACCGGCGAGCGGCTGACGACCAAATTCGAGTTCGCCCGCGTCATCGATAACCGCGCCGCGACCATCCTTCAGCCGGACCTCGGCCGCTCCGGCGGCATTCTCGAAACCAAGAAGATCGCCGCCATGGCCGAGGCCTACCACATCCAGATCGCGCCGCATTGCTATTGCGGACCGATCGTCGGTGCCGCCAACATCCAGCTGGCGGTAACGCTGCCCAACTTCCTCATCCTCGAATCGCTGAAGCAGTGGGACGGTTTCCACGCCACGCTGCTGAAGAAGAAGATCGAGTGGCAGGACGGCAAAATCATCCCGTCGAAGGAGCCCGGCCTCGGCGTCGAGCTCAACGAAGCGGTCTGCGACGCACATCCCTATACGGGCAAGGAATTGCATCTGCAGATGATGCAGACGCCGTTGATGCCGTGAGCGAAAGCTACGCCTTCATCGGTCTTGGCCATCTCGGCGGCAACCTTGCCGCCAGCCTGATCCGCAACGGCTTTGCCGTCACCGTCTTCGACCGGCACCCCCCCGCCGTCGCGCGCCGGGGGGCGCCCGGGGCCACAGCGGCAAGCAGCCCCGCCGAGGCCGCCGCACGGGCCGGCAACGCCATCTCCTGCCTGCCCTCTCCGAAGGTCAGCGAAGCCGTGCTGGCGGGCGCCGATGGTCTGCTGGAGGGCCTGCCCACAGGCGGCACCTGGATCGAGATGTCGACCAACGGCCGCGACGAGATTCTCCGCCTCGCGGCCCTCGCCTCGGCCAAAGGCATCGAGACGCTGGAATGCCCGGTCACCGGCGGCGTGCATCTGGCGGCGGCCGGAAAGATCACCGCGCTGGTCGGCGGCGATCCAGCGCTCTATGCGCGCCATCGCCCGGCAATCGAAGCGATGTGCGCGAAATCGTTCTTGATGGGGCCGGTCGGCTCGGCGGCGGTGATCAAGGTGATCACCAACATGCTCGCCTTCGTTCACCTCGTCGCCGCCGGCGAGGCGCTGATGCTGGCCAAGCGAGGCGGGCTCGACCTCGCCCAAGCTTATCACGCCATCGTCGCCTCCTCCGGCAACAGCTTCGTCCACGATACCGAAAGCCAGCTCATTCTCAACGGCTCCTACGATATCGGCTTCACCATGGATCTGGCGCTGAAGGACCTCAGCTTCGCGCTCGCCATGGGCGAACAGTCAGGCGTGCCGCTTGAGCTGGCGTCGCGCGTCAACGCGATTTTTCAGCAAGGCAAGGCCGCCTATGGCGGCGGCGCCTGGTCGACCCAGATCGTCAAACTGTTGGAAGATGCCGTCGGCACCGACCTGCGCGCACCTGGTTTCCCGGCCAAGCTCGAACTCTAACGCCGGCTGGATATTAAGCGATTTCAGCGAGTTGGCTGGATCGGCGGATTCATCTGAATCAATCCGTCAACGGCTTGATTCAGTATCTGAGCGTCAACGCACCCGGCAGGATCTCGAAGGTCGCGGGTATGCGTCCCGGCGACTCGCCGTCTATGTCGACCAGCGCGCCGTTCTTCTCGACATCGCCGAGCGGTTCGACCACCACTTTCCTGCCGCGCAAGATGGTGATCGCTGGATGGTTGCGGTGCCGGCCGCCATAGAGCAGCCGGATGTCCCAGATCAGCTTCAGCTTGCCGGCGGCGCGCAGGATGACGATGTCGAACTGCCCGTCGGTCAGTTCCGCATCCGGCGCGATCATCATGCCGCCGCCGAAGAATTTTCCGTTGGCGACCGCCACCAGCGCCATGCGCGCTTCGACGGGCGCGCCGTCGTCGACCGTGATCCTGACGTCCTGGAAGCGGTAGCGGATGAACTCGACCACGGTGCGCCACAGGAAAAGCGCCTTGGCCGACATCCTGCCCTTGCGCTTGTCGGCATTGACGGCGCGGTCAGTGGCGCCGGAAAGCCCCAGGCTGGCGATGTTGATGAAATGCCGGCTGGCCAGCGCGCCATGATCATCGATGTAGCAGATGCGCCCGGCATCGACCTTGCGACCCTTGGCTTCGGCCAACCGCTTCAGCACGGCATCCACCTCTTTCGGCAGGCCGAGCCCGCGCGCGAAGTCAATGCCGGTGCCGCACGGCAAGAGGCCGAGCTCGGTGGTCCGGCCGCTTTCCTGGAACGCCTGCAGCAGTCCATCGGCCACTTCGCTGGCGGTGCCGTCGCCACCGGCCGCGATCACCAGGTCGAAGCCAATCATCGCGAGATCGATTGCCAGCCTTTCGGCGTCACCTTCCGCCTGCGTTTCGCGCAGCTCGAATTCGCCGAAGTGCTTTTTCAGCGACGCGGCGACCTCAGGCCAGTGCCGTTTCAGCCGGCCCCCACCGGCAATCGGGTTGAGAACCACTCCGACTTTCAAGCAACCCTCCCGCAAGGACATCGAGCCGCTCGGCACCTCGAATCCTTTGCCGGCATTGAAGCCCGCACCGGCCGGCAGGGCAAGGGCCGAATGTCCACCGCTGCCGCCCATCATGGCGGATCGGAAAATCGCATTCCCTGGTTGATCCCCGATAATCCCGCTATCCACAGGCCTCAGGCCATTCCCCAGGCCCCTTACCCGGCGTAGGTTAAACCCATCTCAGGCGGCTACCGATCATCCAGCCGAAAGGCGAAGTGAAAGGCGGATTTCCTGAGGCCCGGACGGCCCGAAGCGAGAGCAGGCTTGCCTGTTTCGAGGGACGGAGCCGAGACCTACGGGGCCGCGGAAAGCGTGCCAACGCCGACGGCGGACCGATGCTGCCATGAAGGACGGCAAAAACCTTCGATGGTGCGCAGGGCAAAGCCCGCAAGGGTGGAAACCAGCGTGGTCCCGAACGGACGCTGCTCTCGGGCGGCGGACTGGCAGGACCGTCAAAATCAAGGCCGGCAAGGCGCGACGACTTTACGGAAGTTGCTGCCGCGACCGTGTCCTGATCTGACAGGGAGGCGCTGGGAGAAATCCCGGCGCCGACTGTCTTTTTGCCCCTCGATATCCTTCGCCGGCGATCTCGCGGGCGCCGCTTCACCGCGCGCTAAAATCGGTTAGTATCGCTGCGTCGTCAGAGTCTGTTTGCAAAGCGGACTCGTAGAGGGGGGATACTTCATGACGCTGATCCAGAAGCTTGCCGTCGCCTATGCTTTCCTGTTTTTCGGCGTCGTCGCCATTGGCTACATACCCGCGTTCAATGACGCTGGCGGCAATCTGTTCGGTCTGTTTTCGCTGCAATGGTATGACGACCTGCTGCACGCCTTCTCCGGCGTCTGGGCGCTGGCCGCCGCCTTCATCTCGCACCGCCAGGCGGTGTTCTATTTCAAGTTGTTCGGTTCGGTCTACCTGTTCGACGGCGTGCTCGGTCTGGTCACCGGTTCCGGCTGCCTCGATGCCGGCATCTTCATCAACGGCTTCCGCTCCCTCAACGATATCGAATTCCCGGCCCGCTTCTTCGCCAACCTGCCGCACCTGGTCATCGGTGGCTTCGCCGTCTATGTCGGTTTCCGGCTGGCCAGGCGCATACACGAACACTTCGCCACGGCCTGATCTGGCATGTTCCTGTTCCGCTGGCTGAAGCGCATCATCAAGACGATCCTGTGGGTGATCGTCCTCGTCATCCTCGTCCCGATCGCCGGGCTGAGCTACGGCTTTCTGACGACGTCGTCGCTCGACAAGACGCCGCTGCCCGGAATTGCCGATGGCGCGCCGCCCAAGGCGCTGGCCGACAAGGTCCGCGCCGAGATCCCCTTCTACCAGCGGCCGGAGGAATCGACCTTCCTCACCTATCCGGAATGGGCGATCGTCTACGCCGCGCGCGAATATGCCGGCTTCGTCGACAAGGACCAGCCGAGCGGCTTTCCCTACTGGTCCTATGTCGGCCGCTTCTGGCAGGACTACGCCATGGTCATCCGCGCCAGTTCTGCCTACAAGTTCAACTACGCCAACCACCAGATGCTGGTCATCATCGGCACCAGCCACTCGATCGAGCATATATTGCAGTGGGCCTATGAGAACACGGTCGGCCGCATCACCGAGGCGACGACGGCCAAGCGCACCGCCGCCGACATCTATCAGGCCAAGCTGGCGGCGGACTATGCAGGGTTTCTCGACCAGGTGCCCTGGTATCAGTTCCCCTATGCCGAGAAGCGCGCCGGCCTGTTTGCCGTGCAGCCGGCGCCGGGAGACAGCTCGATCCGGACCAGCGAACGCAAGCTGGCGTTCGGCCTCGCCGACACCATCAAGCAGGGCTATGCCGACCTGATCACCAAGGCGCTCGCCGCGACGATGGACCCTGCCTTGCTCGACGTCCATGTCTGGGCCAAGGGACCCGTCGGCGAAGCCACCCGCAACGAGCCCGACACCTTGCTCGAACGCGACATGGGCGCTGACGGCACCATCTTCGTCACCAGGCGCTATCAGGTCTTCACCGAAATGATCCCGCGCCTGATCGACAAGGGCGTCTCCTTCGTCGAGATCGGCGGCAATGACGAGATCATGGTCACGGTGCTCTCCACCGATACGATCGCCATCCCTGAAGGCATGCGCATCCTGTTCAGCTATCCGCTCCCGGCCGATCAATCCACGCGCCGCACCGGGCTGACCGTCGCCGTGCGCAAGCTGCATCTCGTGCTGCCGGCGCTGATCAAGGCTGGCGCCAGGCTTGAACACGTCTACGACTACTGAGGCCTTTCGGCCACGCCCGGCCAGGATTATGCATTTCCTGGGCTCCGCCACGCCCATTCCACAATCGCGGCCAAATCCCGCCTTGTTCGCGCGCGAAGGAATGGGAAGAAATGGATGGGTTGCCGGGGGCATCTCGAAGGGACAAGACCGTGATCAAGACCGCCCTTGTCGCTATGACCATTGTCGGCTGCGACTGCGACGCCAAGCTTTGCGAATATATCGGCGAGACGCCGGCCAAGTGGTCGACCGTCGCCGAGTGCGAAGCGGCGATGAAGAGCCAGATGCTGCACGAGCGCAATTTCAACTATCCGCTCGTCTCCGGCATTTGCCGCACGAAGGGTTCGTCGTCCTCCTCGCAACTGGCCGCGACCGCGTCGCGCCCGGAGCTGAAGCCGGCCAGCCGCGTTGTCAGAACCGAAAGCCCGCTACCGCCTGAATTGAGCCACCGGCCGAGCGTCTCGGTCGGTTCGCCGACGACGGCCATGGAAGCCGACGCCGCCCGGCCGGTCGCCTATGAACAGGTGGTCGATGGCGGAACCGGCGTGCTCTATCGCACCAAAAACGGCTACGCAGTGGTCAAGACCGATCTCGGCCGCGCCGCCTCGGCGACCGCCGATGCCGCGAAACGCTCCGTGAACTGGCTGGCCGGCTTGGTGCCGAAGGGGCTGTAGTCCTGCTGGCGTCTCGGTTTGACGACCGCTTAATCAGGCAGGAACATAGGTCAACCTGATTACGTCATCACCGATCAAATCGCTGGCCACAAAGCGAAGCGGCGGCCGGGGGCCGGCGAAAAATGGCTTGCCCTGACCGAGCACGAACGGATGGAGGTAAAGTTGATATTCATCGATAAGACCAAGATCGGTCAGGCTTCGTGCCAGGTTTGGTCCGGAAACTGAAATCTCCCCGACGAGCTCAGCCTTAAGCCCACCTATCACCGCCTCGACGTTGTCCCCGACAAGTGTGGCGTTGGGGCCGACCGACTTCAGCGAGCGCGACACAACCCACTTCGGTTGGCTCCGCCACGCCGCCGCGAATTCGTGCGCCTCCGCGCTCCATTCAGGACTGTCTTCGTCCCAATAACGCATGACCTCGTACATGCCGCGACCGTAAACACTGCCGCTCAAATTGCGCACTTGCTCTATCCAGTGACGAAAGATTGTCGGGCCTGACGGCATTTTCTGGTGGTCGACGTAACCGTCGAGGGACTGGTTCATTCTGAAAATGAGCTTCGCCATGCTGCAGGATCTCCAACATCCGGATCGTCAGAATAACTTGAGCCGCCGTTATGCAAAAGTGTGGATTCCCCGCCGAAACCCAAACTGAGACACGACCCTAGTCCCGCTGCAGCTTGACCTTCAGGCTCTGCCAGAACTTGTCGATCAGCGGCTTTTCGGTCGCCGCATCCTCGCCGGCAACGCGGGTGATGAACAGCAGCCCCCGATCGGCAAGGCCGAAGCCGACGATCTCGAAATCGGCGGTGTCGGTGCGTGTCTTCACCTCGGCGCGGATACCGGTCAATTCCTTGCCGTCGGCGAGCTTGCGCGTCGTCGGCTCCTGCGTCAGCGTGGCGCCGGCCTGCACCGATTCCTTGGTCATCTCCTGCAGCATCAGCTGGTTGAGCGACACCGGGTTCATCGTGCCATATTCCTGCACGACGACGATCGTGCCGAGAGCCGACGCCATCAGATACTGCGTGATATCATCGCCGAGATCGGTCTTGGTCACCGAAATGCTGCTGGGGTGAACGAAGGAGAAAACGCTGCCGGAAAAGGTGGCGAAGTCGTTGCGCTCGAGCGTCACCTTGCTCCGCTTGCCGCCAGGCAGGGTCACGTCTGCGCTCTCGCCGGGATCGATATCGACCGTCACACCGTCGATGGTCAGCTTGAAGGCCTTGAGATGCTCGGCTCCGGCAGGGCCAGCGCACAGTGCGATGAGGATGAGTGCCGCGGCTGATACCTTGCGCATGAAGTCTCCTAACGTCTACGCCACCCCACTCAGCGCCTTGATGGCACGGTAGAAGGTCGAGGAAAACAGTTCCGTCGGGTCATACTGCCGCTTCGCCGCCAGGAAGGCCGGCAGTTCGGGATAGGAGGCGAGCAATTCCCTGGCCGTATAATGCAGCTGGTAAGGCAGGAAGAAGCGCCCGCCATGCTTGATCGTCACGTCGATCAGCGCCCGCGTCAGCGCGCGCATCCTGGCATTGCCGTCGGCATCGGTCGGCTGGTTGATGTAGAGCACCAGCGAATAGGCTGGCTCCGGCGCGTAGGTCAGCGCCACATCCTCCTTGTGGACGATGCGCACCGAAGCATTGAGCACCGGCAGCGTCTGGTTGCGCAGGATCTCGCGCGTTTCCGCGATGAATTCGACATAGGCGGCACGTGGAATAAAATATTCGTGCAGGATGTCGGTCTCTTCTATTTGATCGTTGAAGAGATAGGGCACCGAATCGTGCATCGGGTTGTTGCGGGTGACGAGACAGGCCTCGCCCTCGGCCATGGCCGAAGTACGCGCCACCGTGCAGCTTTCGAATTTCGGCTCCAGCGTCTTTTCGGTGAACCACTTCAACTCCTGGAACAGGCTGCCCCATTTCGCCAGGTTGATGATCACCCGTTTCAGCCCGACTGAACCCGGCTCGCCGATCTCAGGCTGATCCGCCGGCGGCTGCTCCGCCACCTTGTCGTAACGGTAGACGATCATATCCTCGAGGAAATTGCCGGGCGCCGTCGACAGATGGCCGTAGAACAGGCCGATATTCTTGTTCGGCTCCAGCACCTCGGCGAAGAATTTCGGAAAATCGTCCGATCTGATGATTTCGCGCGAGGTCCGGTAGACGGCGTTTTCGACGATATCGAGCGTCGCCTCCAGCACCACGCCGAACAGGCCATAGCCGCCGACGACGTGGCGGAACAGATCGGTGTTCTCGGTGGGCGAGCAGGTCGTCACCGAGCCGTCGGCCAGCATCACTCGCATCGAGCGGATCGAGCCCGCCACCGACCCTGCCTGGTGGTCCATACCGTGCGCATTGACCGACAGCGAGCCGCCGACCGAGAAGATGTCGGTCGACTGCATCGCCTTCACCGCAAAGCGCGGATGCAGAAGGTTCTGGATGTCGTGCCAGCGCGCGCCCGGCTGCAAGGTCATGGTCTTCGCCGCCGCATCCACGGTCACCTTGTTGAACTTTCTGAGGTCGAGTACCAGCGCGTTGTCGTCGAAGGCATGCCCGCCCATCGAATGGCGGATGGCGGCCAGTGAGACTTTCAGGCCATTGGCACGCGCGAAGGCCAGCGCATTGGCGATGTGCTCGTCCTCGCTGACCTCGACGACGCCGTAGACCGGCGTCATCGACAGGCCGCTGGCATCGTTGATGTCGCCGCCTTTTGCCGACCAGGGCAGCGACGCATCGAAGGCCGGCGCATTGTCCAGCGGCTTCAAAGGCAACGCGAAGCCGTCGATATCGGCTATCCGTCCGGCGTTCTTCGGCCCCGAAGGCGCGCGCGCCAGCCGCGCCACGGTGTTGCCGCCCCACAGCACCGCGCCACCTAGGACAGCCGCACCCAGCAGCAATCGCCGCGACAGGCGAAACCCTTTTTGTTCGTCGGCCATGAATATCCCCCGTTGGCCAAGGGATAGCGCGGCTTTTTGGCAAAAACCATAGCGATGCCGCCGGACAGCGTTCCGCCGGCCGGCCCTGGGGTCCAGCCGGAAGACCTCATCCAGGTCGCCCGGCATCGAGGGGCGAGGCATGAAAATGGCCGATCCCCGGAGGGACCGGCCATGAGTGGAACAGGGTTTGAAAAATCCGGTCAGCAGGTCTGCCGACGCACGATGCTCTCGCGTTACGAGGCCTTCTTGATCGACGTCACGATGCCGGTCTTGTCATCGACAGTCACCGCCACCTTGGCGCCAACCTTCAATTTCCCGATCGTCGCTTCCGGTGACAGCTGGTAGATCTTGCCGTCGTCGAGGGTGATCGACTTGGTCGTCGGGTCGACGGCCTGGATCGTGCCCTGAACGGTCGCGGCATAGGCCGTGCCGAGGAAGGCGAGCAGAGCGGCGGTGGTTGCGAGGGTCTTCTTCATGGGGTGCACTCCGTGCTGTTTCACTTTTCCGGGCCGCCTTGGGAAACGACAGCACCGGACGGCCTTAAACTGGAACGGAAGCGCTCGCTCCGCAAATCACGTTGGGTGAATTTTTCAAACAATATCATAGGCTTAATTCCGACACATTGTCTGCGACCGAGATCATTTCAGGCCGCTTCGGCTCCCCCAATGAGCGGACTTCTGTCCGCGAAAAGAGTCGTTTAGCCGGATTGTGGCGGGCGGTTTCGATCACGGCGCGGCCGCCGCAATCCGTCTCAAGCGGCATCACGAAACAGACTGCCGACCGGTCATCGATACACATTTTGTTTCATGGATCAGCTCAACTCGCCGCTCCGAAGTGGATGAAACTCGCGCTCCGGTTGCAAATCGGGAACGGATGCAGGATGGTGCGCCGTTACGATGAAAGGGGGCCTTCCATGAAACTTGCAGTCCGGACCGCGATGTCCCTGATGCTGGCGCTTGCGCCGGGGTCCGCCTGTGCGCAAGGCGCGGATCCGGGCGATGACAAGACGATTATGTTTACCGAGGACGATCCCGAGATGGCGGCAGCGACAGCGCAGGCGCTCGCCAGCCTGGATGAATTCCTGGCACTGTCCGAGGCTCCTTCCTCCGACACCGACAGGTTCAAATTGAAGGTCAAGGTGCGCGACGGCAACGTCAGCGAGCACTTCTGGGTCATCCCGTTCCGCCGCACTGAAACAGGCTTTGTCGGCATATTGGCGAACCAGCCGGAGCAAGTGCGTAATGTGGTCCTCGGGCAGAATATAGAATTCACCCGAAACGATATTTCCGACTGGGGCTATATGCGCGCCGGCCATCAGGTCGGCAGCTTCACCGTCTGCGTTATGTTCAACAAAATGTCGAAAGAGGAGGCGGACACCATGCGCGACCAATACGGCTTTGACTGCTGACAGCGAGGCCCAACTAATCGATCTCGTCCTTCGCGCCGATCTTGCGCACAAGTGCCGCCGTCGCCAGCATCGCGCCCATGTCCGATATCATCGGCGCGACATGCGTGGTGTAATCGAGCGGCACCGAAATATCCGGCAGCTCGAAGAAGTTCTTCGTCTGCGGCAGCAGCAGGAACCCATCGCTGCCATTGAGCGCGACACGGGCCGGATCGTCCGGCCAGGTTTCGCCAAGCCATTTCAGCGCCTGCGCCAGCCGGCCGCTCACCAGTGGCTGTGCCGCCCCGAGATTGTCGGTGCGGAACTCGTACGCGGCGTCGAGCGCCACGTCGCCACTGGACAGCTCCTGCAGCTTGCTGGCGAATATGCCGCGAAAGAAACTGATGACCGCGTTGGTCCGGCGCGTCGCCACCAATATGCCGGGGAACGGCGCGATGGTCTCGAAGGCGACGATGACGCCCTGAAAGGCCGTCGACGAGCCCTTGCCCGACCCTTCCCGCAGATGCGCCTCGTAGAGCTCGAACGGAAACCCTTCGTAGCGGCCCGCGACGATGTCGTCGAACGCCTGCCGGTTGAACGGACCAACCGCCGTGCGCGGCAACCGGTCGAATGAATTCGGCGTCACGCCATGCTGGTAGCGCATGTCGGCGATGAAGCCGAAGATGATCGGCAACAGCGTCTCGCGGAACGATTGCTGCAGCCGCGTCGCCGGTTTCCTGGCCTGGAAATAGAGCAGGATCGAAGCCGCGAAGCCGATGACATACAGGAACACATGCGGCGTCGAGACCCATTGCTCGTTGGGGTCGGCGACCTTGTTGAACAGCCAGGCGACCAGCACCACGGCCACCAGCACCAGGCCGACGAACACCGGCACCCGCCAGCGCACCTGCCTGACCGCCGACGCCCTCGCCGCTTCATAGGCCGCGATGTCTTTCCGGATGCCGGCGATGACCGTTTCGCTCGGCATGAAATCCGCTGTTTCCACCGCTATCCCCCGCAATCCTGCCTCTGCGGGAGCATGATAGTCGGTTTTGCAGGGGCCGCCAGACGTTTAAGCGGGTACGCCTTGATCGGTTGGTGGAGAAGGGAAGATCGCTTTCAGTCGCCCCTCGACCTTGTCACGCACTCGGCCCTCCAAAGCCTCCACCAACACCAGCCGCTCATGGTCGCCGGCGCGCAGGCGCATGAAGGGATGCAGCCGGTAAGACGCGATCGTCCCGCGCGTACCGGCATCGGCACTGACATCGACAGTGAGGATAGAACCGATGCGACCCGGCCATGGCTGGCGGGCGAAGGCGGTGCCGAGGAAATCGCCAAGTCCATAAGCGACCACCGTCTTGTCGATCCTTTCCACCGGCTGCACGACATGGGCGTGATGGCCGGCGATCAGTCCGACGCCCTGCCCGGCCAGCCGCCTGGCCAGCGCCCGCGTCTCGGCACGCGGAAAATGCCGGAACTCCCAGTCCCAATGCGGCACGGCGCAGAGAAGATCCAAGCCAGCGCGCGGCCAGCCCGTCGGATCGCTGTCCATCGAAACGCGCCCCGCAAACAGTTTTTCATCGGCGTTGCGCCACAGCGTGAATGCGGCGAAGCCGATATCAAGCGGTCCGACCTGGACAGGCACCACCGGGCCATTGGCGGCCAGGCCGACCGTGCGGATGCCGAGCCGCTGCAACGCCGCCACCGTCTCGTCGAAACCGGCGACGCCCTGATCCAGCACATGGTTGTTGGCCAGCGACAGCACGAGCCTTTCTCGCGCAATACCAACCGCCGCCAGCGCCTCGGCCAGAAACAACTCGCTCATCGCATGATGCGTGCCGAGCCTTGTGCCCAGCGCCGCGCTTGGTCTGTCCACCACGGGGCTTTCGCAATTGCCGATCACCAGATCGGCAGCGCCGAGCAGCGCCTTGATCGCCGGATCGCAATCCGGCGCGCTGCGGTTGGCCACCGCCGAGATGTCCCCGACAAAGGCAAGCCGCATTGTCTGCCTCGGCGGCGGATCCATAAGCGTCCCAGCCATCAGCGCAAAGTCTTGCACGTCGCCGGCCAGAGACGGCTTCAGGAAACGCGGCAGCCAGGACAGTTTGTAGGAAAACGGATAATTCGACACGCGATGCCCAATTGTTTGCCCTGTGTAGACCGTCCGGCGGGCGGGTTGAAGCGCAGCGCTGCAAATGGTGTATATCTGCGCTGCGCGACAAATATTGGGGGAAAAGATGACACGACTGGCAGGCCTGCTGACCGCTTTCATTTTGCTCCTGCCGCTGTCTTCCGCGTCGGCGGCAATGCCCGAAGCGGCTACCCGACTGTTCGAGGCGAAGAGCGTGGCCGCGCGCGACGCTGCCCTGTCGATGCTGGAGGCCGCCGCGCCAAACGACCCGGCATCCGCCTATGCGGCCGGGGCGGGCGAGTTCTTCACCGCATTGGAGATCCTGGCCACCGGCCTGCACCGCCATGGTTTCGAAAGCCCGCAGTCCTTCATGCTGCCACTGATGCGGTTGCCGGTGCCCGACAATCCCAATCCCGAGCCGCTGACTTACGAGCAGTTCCGCGCCATCCTGGTCGGCTTCCGCGACCGGCTGGAAAAATCCGCGGCGACGTTTGCGTCGGTGCCGGCGAACGCCGATATCGGCATGGCGATCGATCTCACCCGTGCGGGCATAGACCTCAACGAGGACGGCACCATCGCTCCGGACGAGAGCATGGCGGCGATCATCGCCGCGTTGTCCCGTGGCGGCATTACATCGGACGACGCCGTCCCCACGCTCACCTTCCGTTTCGACCGCGCCGACGGGTACTGGCTGCAGGGCTATGCCGAGTTCCTGATGGCCCAGGCCGATTTCTGGCTGGCGCATGATTTCAGGAGCACCTTCGACGGCTCGTTCCACATGCTGTTCCCGCGCGCCAAGCTGCCGTTGCAGGATATTCTGGTGCCGCCGGCCGGCGACATGGGCTCGAGCATCTTCTCGTCGGAATGGCGCATCGCCGATTTCATCTCGATGGTGCATCTCATCAACTGGCCGGTGGTCGAACCGGAGCGCCGGCAAGCGGCGCGCCGCCACCTGCTGGAAATGATCCGGCTGTCGCGCGAGGACTGGAAGGCGATCCGCGCCGAGACCGACAATGACCGCGAATGGCTGCCTGGACCGCAGCAGAAGGGCGAGAACCCGCTCACCGGCCTCGAAGTCGGCGAGGAGCAGGTTCAGGCCTGGCTCGCCGCCCTGACCATGGCCGAAGATCTCCTGGAGGGCCGCAAGTTGCTGCCGCATTTCCGCGTCACCGCCGGCACGGGCCTTGGCATCAACATGAAGCGCTTCTTCGATGACCCGAAAAACTTCGATCTGGTGCTGTCGATCACCGGCCCGGCCATCGCGCCCTACCTCGAAAGCGGCGAGCTCGTCACCAGCAGCGATTTCGACCAGATCCAGCGCCAGTTCGGCGGCGGCGGGTTTCTGACCTTTGCGCTCTGGTTCAACTGAGGGCGGGATGTTGAGGCTCTTCCGCAGGGGAAATCTTGGCAAGACCGGCAACATTTTTACTGGAAACAGGCGCCTTTCCCAAGCGATGTCTGCTGGCAGTCACCTCACTGCAGATGCCGCGCGAAGGCGCTTCGCAAAAATTAGCAGCGGCTGTTTTGCTTGACTCGGCCGCCAAAAACAGGCAGCAAAACCAGGTCGGAAGGGCGACAACACCACTTTCCTGGCCGTGGACGAAGGCTGATTTGGCCAAAATCCACATCTCGTCGTTGGTTTTGAGAGGAATTGATTAACCAACTTTGTCCATATTTTGAAGCAATTGGCAACCAACTACAGACGCGGCAAACGCGTCGGGGACCACCTGGGATCACTCACAGAATGGTCGTCGCGGCTCTCAAGGCCACGTACGGGGAAACCGATTGAAGCGAGATTGGTTGCATGGCGTTGTTGAGTACACATAAAAAAAACCGGGGACAGCGTGAGGGCGGCGAGTTCGTCGATGCTCCGCGTTCCTCTTCCTTCAACGCTGGCCGGGTGGCCCGCTGGGTCGCACTGCCCTGCGTCAGCACTGCCATCGGCCTTTGGCTGATCGGCACCATGGCCGGCCTCAGTTCCGTCGGCGCCTCGCTGTCGGCGACTTCGGTTGGCCTGCCCCAGACGCTGTCCATGCCGGGATCGCTCGCATTTACCGATCCGCTGAAACAGCACTTCTTGAAAGCACCCTTCGTGCTGGCCAATGCCAATGGCGGCACTCAGGCCCTGCATGATCATTCGGTGCAGTGCGGTGCCAGCTGTTTCAAGCTGGCCAGGGTAAGCTCACGGGCGGAAAAGTCCGAACGCCTTGTAGCGCAGGCAAAGCCGATGCCAGCCGCCGTGAAGTCGAAGGCGCAGGAGCGCTTCGAACGCATGGAAGCGCCGCTTTCGCCGATGAAGCTGGCCGCTGCCTTTGCCGACGCCGGAAAGCCTGCCGCCACTGCCAACACGCGCCCGGTGATCTCCACCGTCGCACCGCGAATTGCCGAGGCGTCGCTGGTGCCGTCCGTCCAGGTCACGGCCAGCCTGTCCGATAACATGCCAGTTCCGGCGGCCGAACGTTTCGCCCGGCTGGATACCGGCTCGGTGGTCGTGCAGACCGCACCGCAGCCGATGGGCTTTGCCCAATCCGATACGCCGGACAATTCGCAGTTGGCGCTTGCCCTCGTGCAGTCGCTGCCGGCCGACGACGAGGCGTTCGCCTCACCGCTGCCGATCGAGGAATCGTCAGCCGATGTCGCGGTTTCACCCGTCGAAACCCAGCAGGATCAACCCGGCGATGCCGCCTCGCTGCCGGACGCGCTGACCGACGACGTGCCGTTGCCGACCCGCCGCCCGCAATTCGACCCGCCGCAGCCCAAAATCGTCCAGCAGCAGCCTAAGCCCGTTCAGCAGCCCAAAACTGTTCAGCAGCCCAAGCCCGCCCAGCAATCGAAGCCGGCACGCGAGACGGTCCAGCAGGCCCAGCCGGCAAAACCGACGCGGCAAGGACGGCCGGCCGATGGCGGCGATGTGCTGGCCTATGCTAAGCCCGACACGCCTTCGGGCGGCCTTGGCAAGGCGTTCAGAAATCTGTTCAACTCGCCGGGATCCAGAAGCGGAGCCGGAAATGGCGTCGCCGTCTACGATATCAGCGCCGGCACCGTCTACATGCCTGACGGCTCAAGGCTCGAGGCTCATTCTGGCATCGGCGCCATGACGGACCAGCCGCGTTATGCCGACCAGAAGAACCGCGGACCGACACCGCCCAACACCTACAATCTGTCGCTGCGCGAGACGCGCTTCCACGGAGTGGAGGCCTTACGCCTGACACCGGCCGATGGCCGCAACAAATACAATCGCGACGGCTTTCTGGCCCATACCTACCTGCTTCGAGGCCGCTACGGCCAGTCGAGCGGTTGCGTCGCCTTCAAGGACTATGCGCGCTTCCTCGCCGCCTACAAGAAGGGCAAGATCAAACGCCTTGTCGTGGTGCCGCGCCTGAACGGGTCGGCGACGCAGGTCGCATCAGCCGCCAGGGGCGTGTAGCGACAAGAGGCTTTCGGCCGCACCTTCCCGCCTGCTCCTGACAGCCTGCTGTCAGGAGCAGCGCTGTTCGGCACGCCTCTCCCCACCGCGCTCTTTCCATTTTGGCCAGGAAATCCCATATTCGGGACATGGCCAAATCCCCCGATAAGAAAACGCCGCCGACGGCGAACGACGACCGCGCCGCGCCGAAGCGGCGCAGCCCGCTGACCGATTTCCTCGACGCCTCCGAGCCGCTGCACAAAGGCGGTTTCGCCGAGATGCCGCAGCCGGAGCTCTCTGGCACGCCGCTGACCGGTTCGATCGCGGATTGGGCCGAGCAGATCGAGCAGGAAGCCGAAAACGAAGGACGTCTTGTCGGCAAGGGCGACGGCGGCAAATCGCCGAAGCCGTCGAAGAAGATACCCGAGCGCTCAAGCTCGCCGGGACGCAGTTCGCGCGGCACCTCGATGGGTGGCGCGGCGTCAGCCAGGGAGCGCACGGCAGCCGGCCTGAATCCGGTCGCTGGCCTCGACATCTCGCTGGAGGACGCCGAGACCATGGCCTCGGGCAGCGTCACCGCGACGGTGGCGGCACTGTCGGCGTTGATCGAATCCGGCAATCCGCTGCACAAGGACGGCGTGCTGTGGACGCCGCATCGCCCTGCCCGCCCCGAAAAATCCGAAGGCGGCATTGCCATCAAGATGGTTTCGGATTTCGAGCCGGCCGGCGATCAGCCGACCGCGATCAAGGATCTGGTCGAAGGCGTCGACAACAACGACCGGACCCAAGTGCTGCTCGGCGTCACCGGCTCCGGAAAAACCTTCACCATGGCCAAGGTGATCGAGGAGACGCAGCGCCCTGCCTTGATCCTGGCGCCGAACAAGACGCTGGCGGCGCAGCTCTATTCCGAGTTCAAGAAATTCTTCCCGGAAAACGCCGTCGAGTATTTCGTCTCCTACTACGACTATTACCAGCCGGAAGCCTACGTCCCGCGCACCGACACTTTCATCGAGAAGGAATCCTCGATCAACGAACAGATCGACCGCATGCGCCACTCGGCGACGCGTTCGCTGCTCGAGCGCGACGACGTCATCATCGTCGCCTCTGTGTCCTGCATCTACGGTATCGGCTCGGTCGAAACCTATACGGCGATGACCTTCCAGATGCAGATCGGCGACCGGCTCGACCAGCGCGCGCTGCTCGCCGATCTCGTCGCCCAGCAGTACAAGCGGCAGGACATCAACTTCGTCCGCGGCTCGTTCCGCGTGCGCGGCGACACGATCGAGATCTTCCCCGCCCACCTGGAAGACCGCGCCTGGCGCATCTCGATGTTCGGCGACGAGATCGAGCAGATCACCGAGTTCGATCCGCTGACCGGCCAGAAGACCGGCGAGCTGAAAAGCGTCAAGATCTACGCCAATTCGCACTATGTGACGCCGCGCCCGACGCTGAACCAGGCGATCAAGTCGATCAAGGAAGAGCTCAAGCACCGGCTGGTCGAACTCGAGCGCGCAGGCCGCCTGCTCGAGGCGCAGCGGCTGGAACAGCGCTGCCGCTTCGACCTCGAGATGCTGGAAGCCACCGGTTCCTGCGCCGGCATCGAGAACTATTCGCGCTATCTCACCGGCCGCCAGCCGGGTGATCCGCCGCCGACGCTGTTCGAGTACATTCCCGACAACGCGCTGGTCTTCATCGATGAAAGCCATGTCACCGTGCCGCAGATCGGCGGCATGTATCGCGGCGACTTTCGCCGCAAGGCGACACTGGCCGAATACGGCTTCCGTCTGCCGTCCTGCATGGACAACCGGCCGCTGCGCTTCGAGGAATGGGATGCCATGCGTCCGCTTTCGGTCGCCGTCTCGGCGACCCCTGGCGGCTGGGAAATGGAGCAGGCCGGCGGCGTCTTCGCCGAACAGGTCATCCGCCCGACCGGCCTGATCGATCCGCCGGTCGAGGTTCGCCCGGCCAAGACCCAGGTCGACGATGTCGTCGGCGAAATCCGCGACACCACCAAGGCCGGCTATCGCACGCTGGTCACGGTGCTGACCAAGCGCATGGCCGAGGATTTGACCGAATATCTACATGAGCAAGGCATCCGCGTCCGCTACATGCACTCCGACATCGACACGCTGGAGCGCATCGAGATCCTGCGCGATCTGCGCCTCGGCGCCTTCGACGTGCTGGTCGGCATCAACCTGCTGCGCGAAGGCCTCGACATTCCTGAATGCGGCTTCGTCGCCATTCTCGACGCCGACAAGGAAGGGTTTCTGCGCTCGGAAACCTCGCTGATCCAGACCATCGGCCGCGCCGCCAGAAACGTCGACGGCAAGGTCATCCTCTATGCCGACCAGGTGACCGGCTCGATGGAACGGGCGATGGCCGAAACCAACCGCCGCCGCGAAAAGCAGGTGGAATGGAACGAGGCCAACGGCATCACGCCGGAATCGGTCAAGTCGCGCATCTCCGACATTCTGGATTCGGTCTACGAGAAGGACCACGTCCGCGCCGACATTTCGCAGTTCACCGACAATGCCGGCGCCATGATGGGCAACAACCTCAAGGCCCATCTCGACGCGATGGAAAAGCAGATGCGCGATGCCGCGGCCAATCTCGACTTCGAGAAGGCGGCTCGTATCCGCGACGAGATCAAGCGTCTGCGAGAGATGGAACTGTCCATCTCCGAAGACCCACTGGCCAAATACGCCGATATGGAAAGCCCGGCCTCGGGTCGCGAAAAAGGCAAGCACAACAAGGGTGTGGCCAAACACCGTACAGCTGAGGAACAGGAGCGTTTCCGCAAGCTCGACGCGGCACAGGCCGCAGAGGAAGCCGCCAGGGCCGCCCGGCCCAACCTCTTCCGCAAACCAGCGCTCGACGAAATGGGCGCCGATGGCGCCGTACCGGTAAAGAAGCCGCTGTTTGCCAAGCCTTCGATCGACGATATGGGCCCTGGCACCGACATGACGACACCGTCAGGCGCCGTATCGCGCTCGCTGTTCAAGAAACAGTCGGCGCAGGAAGCGCACGGCTCCGACTTCGGCATTCCGGGCGACGCCACCAAGCCGCTGTTCAAGAAGAACTCGCTGGATGAGATGACGGTCAGGCGCACGGAAAAGCCGGTCGAAGGAAAAGTGCCGGCCAAGCCACAGCCGATCTCCCCCCAAGTGGGGGAGATGTCCGGCAGGACAGAGGGGGGCGCGAAGGAACACGACGGCAAACCAATCGTCCGCCAACGCGCCGGCATCGGCTCCTACGAGGATCCAAGCGACGCTCGCCGCGAAAAGCGCAGGCCCGGCAAGACCGGACGGCCGGGGAAGTAGTTCATTCAAACGCCGGCAGGACAGCGCCCCCCTCTGTCCTGCCGGACATCTCCCCCACGAGGGGGGAGATTGGCAGCTTCACCGCATCGCTCCCTCCTGGACCGCCCACTTGCCACCAGCCTCGCCTTTGGTGTAATCGCTCCGCACACTCGAACGTCTTGAAAGGAGGGCTCACGTGTTTACGTTTCATCGTCACCATCGTCAGCGTGGCCCGATTTCTGCCCTGCGAGCTTGCTTGCAGGGCTGACCAGGGACGGTCCGGGTTTTCCCGCTTCGATTTTTTGGTCTGCCCTTCGTGGTGTTGCAACGCCGAGCCTGATGGCCAGCCTGCGCACCGTCAAAGTGCATTGAACCGGACTTTTCCTCCGGCAAGACCAGAGAAATCAAAATGGCCCTGATCAGCCTCAAATCCCTCGGCGTCACCATGAGTGCGCCGCTGTTTGCCAATCTCGACCTCACCATCGGCTCCGGCGACCGGCTCGGCATTGTCGCCGCCAATGGCCGCGGCAAGTCGACCTTGCTGAAATGCCTGACCGGCGAGATGGAGCCGACCTCCGGTGACATCACCCGCACGCGCGGCCTGCGCGTCGGTCATGTCGAGCAATCCGTTGCCCCGGCCCTTCTCACCCGCAGCTTCCATCAGGTAGTGGCCGACGTCTTGCCGCCCGAGCAGGCTGAAAGCGAGCTGTGGCGCGTCGACGTGGTTCTCGATTCACTCGATGTGCCGGAGCCCATGCGCGAGCGGCCAATGCAGGCGCTGAGCGGCGGCTGGCAGAGGCTGGCGCTGATCGCCCGCGTCTGGGTGACAGATCCGGACGTGCTGCTGCTCGACGAACCGACCAACCATCTCGATCTGGCCCGCATCAGCCAGCTCGAAACTTGGCTGAACACGCTGCCGCGCGAAGTGCCGGTCGTCATCGCCAGCCACGACCGGGCCTTCCTCGACGCCACCACCAACCGGACGCTGTTCCTGCGCCCTGAACAGTCGCCGGTGTTTGCTCTGCCCTACTCCCGCGCCAGACAGGCGCTCGACGACGTCGATGCTTCGACGGAGCGCAAGTTCCAGCGCGACATGAAGGTGGCGCAGCAATTGCGCCGACAGGCGGCCAAGCTCAACAACATCGGCATCAATTCGGGCAGCGATCTGCTGACGGTCAAGACCAAGCAACTCAACCAGCGGGCCGAAAAACTAGAGGAAGCGGCGAACCCGGCGCATCGCGAGAAGTCGGCGGGTGCCATAAAACTGGCCAATCGCGGCACTCACGCCAAAGTGCTGATCACGCTCGACGACGCGGCGGTGGAAACGCCCGACGGCACGCTGCTGTTCAGGACCGGCAAGCGCCACATCTGCCAAGGCGACCGCATCGTGCTGCTCGGACGCAACGGCGTCGGCAAGTCGCGCTTCGTCACCTTGATCCGCAACGCCATCATCGAACCGGACACGTTGCGGAATGTGAAGGTGACGCCGTCGACCGTGCTCGGCTACAGCGACCAGGCGCTGTCCGGCATCAGCGGCGACGACACGCCGCTGGCGCTGGTCTCGCGGCGCTACGATATCGGCGAGCAGCGCGCACGGTCGTTGCTGGCCGGCGCCGGCGTGGTCATCGAGATGCAGGAGAAAAAGATCGGCGTGCTGTCCGGCGGCCAGAAGGCGCGGCTGATGATGCTGGCGCTCAGGCTCGCCGATCCCAACTTCTATCTGCTCGACGAGCCGACCAACCATCTCGACATCGACGGCCAGGAAGCGCTGGAAGCGGAACTGCTGGCACATCAGGCAAGCTGCGTGCTCGCCTCGCACGACCGCTCCTTCATCCGCGCCATCGGCAACCGATTCTGGCTGATCGAGAAGCGGAAGCTCACCGAAGTCGAAGACCCGGAGGATTTCTTCCGCTCGGTGGTTGAAACGGCAGGATGAGGCCAACGGAGTCGACTGGCATGTAAATTATTTGCTTACAGACCTTGTTTTTTGTAAGCAATCTGTTTACATATACCGATGATCAAGTCCTTCAAGAACAAGGCGCTGTCGGACCTCTTTCAAACTGGAAAGACCGGCAAGATCGACGCCAAGATGCACAAGCGCATTCTTGTCCGGCTTGACCGCCTGGAAGCTTCGGAGAAGCCGGAGGAAATGAACCTTCCCGGCTTCGATTTCCACCCGCTGAAAGGCTTCGATCCAATCCGCTACACGGTCCACGTCAACGGTCCGTGGTGCATCACATTCGAGTTCGACGGCAAGGACGCCGCCCGCGTCGATTTCGAGCAATATCACTGAGGCGGCCAGACTGGAGAAGTTCGACTTATGACCGTGCACGAGCCGACGCGTCCTATTGAGCGTTGTCCCTCCCACCCGGGAGCGCTGCTTGAGGACATTATCCCGGCAACTGGAAAGACCAAGGTGGAAATTGCAAATCTGCTCGGGATCTCCCGGCAGCAGCTCTATGACATCATCCGCGAAAAGAAGCCGGTTTCGCCGGCTGTGGCCGCTCGCCTCGGGAAGCTGTTCGGCGACGGCGCCGCGATTTGGCTTCGAATGCAAGCGGCTTTCGATGCTTGGCACGCAGAGCGTGAAGTTGATGTTTCAGCGATCCCTACGCTCAGGGTTGCGTAGGTCCGCACGGCAGCATTCGGACAGACCATCAGACGCCGCGATAAAAAATCTCGACGGTCTGTCGGATAGCCTCAGCCCGTCGCGTCCTTGGGATGCCGACACGATGATGCCGGCGCCAACCCAGGGAGAATTATCATGTCGGTTCTTTCATCCATCGGTCGCGTCGCAACCCGATATGCGGCAGCGCGCGCTCGTCACCGCAGCGAGCGCATCCTGCTTTCACTGCCAGCCTCGCTGCGCAAGGATATCGGCTTTCCGGACGTCTTCGACGCGCAAAACAACCGTCGCTATTGACGCCGAATGTCACGAGGTGCTGGTCAGTCATGCGTATCGCCTGAAAGCGGCGTCGCCTGCATCGATACGCGCTTCTCGAAAGCGTCGAACCAGCGCGTCAGCCGCGCCCGTGAGCGAAAAGGCGGAAGGTGGCGGAACGCCATCCAGGACAGCGTCGTGGCCAAGGCTATATGGCCGACATGGAGCGGTGCCTCGTCGTCCAGCGTGCTTTCGATCCAATCGTAGCTCGCCTCGATCTTTTCCCGGTGTCCGTCGGCGAGAGCGCTATAACGCAGCTGTTCGGGTCTTCTTTCCGTCTCCCAGCGCAAGGCTATACCCGTCTGAGCCAGGCCTTGGGCAACCGACTGCAGCCGCAACGCCTGCCAGCGCGCCTCGCCGCCCTGCGGCAGCAGCTTGCGGCCGTCATGCAGTGTGTCGAGATAGGCGCAGATGACATCGGAATCGAACATCGGCGACGCGTCGGGCCGCAACAGCACCGGCACTTTGCCGAGCGGATTTTCGGCGTAGACGCGAGCATTGCGCAAGGTCGGACTGGTCTCGTGATGAATGACCTCGAGCCGATCGGCAATGCCGACCTCATGAGCGAAGACGAGCGCCTTACGCGCGAAGGGTGAGTGGGTCTGATAGTAGAGGATCATTGCCATCCCGGGGTTGAAGCGGCGTTCGCGTCCAACTGTTCTAGCCCGCGAGCAGCGAGAATTGCGCTCTGATTGGGGGCCGCCGACGCAAGTTCGTTTCAGGCCTCTCGCTCGAGCCCGCGGGCTGTCCGGGATTATCAAGGGCCGACCGCCAAAAAAAATTCGCCGCCATGTAGGATCGCCGCCGCCTCATCCGTCCTTTGGCTCGCAAGGCCAAACGCAAAGAGGAACAACAAATGACTGACCAGACCCCCGTTCAGCCCGCGGCCAAAGTGCTCGGCGGATTGACCCCCTATCTGCAGTTGGATGGCGCCTTCAAGGCTGCCGAATTCTACAAGAAGGCCTTCGGCGCGGAGCAGGTCTTTGCCTATCCGGCGGACGAAAAAGGCCGCACCATGCACATTCACCTCTACATCAACGGCTCGACGCTCATGCTCTCCGATTTCTATCCGGAAAACGGAATGCCCGCCGTCAAGCCGCAGGGTTACACAATGCAGCTTCACCTCGGCAGCGACGATATCGAAGCCTGGTGGAAGCGCGCCGTCGATGCCGGCTGCGAAGTCGCCGTGCCGCTCCAGGTCATGTTCTGGGGTGATCAATGGGGCAATATGCGCGACCCGTTCGGCGTCGAATGGGCGATGAACGCGCCGGTGAAGAAAGCCTGATCTGCCGCCGATGGCCCGAGCCCCTCACCGGCCAGCGCCGGTGAGGCCCCGTGAACTTCCAGGAGGAGATCCAAAATGTCCTATGTCGATAGTTTCGTACTTGCCGTATCCAAGGCAAAACTCGATGACTACAAGAAGCTGGCCAACCTCGCAGGGCCTATCTGGAGGGAACATGGCGCGCTCGCCTATGTCGAATGCATCGGCGACGACGTGCCCTATGGCGAGGTCACGTCCTTCCCGCGTGCCGTGCAGGCCAAGGACGACGAGATCGTCGTCTTCGCCTGGGCCGTCTATGAGTCGCGGGAGAGCCGCGATGCCGTCATGGCCAAGGTGATGGCCGACCCGCGCTTGAAGGCCGATTGGGCGGACATGCCGTTCGACGGCAAGCGCATGATCTTCGGTGGCTTCAAGCCATTCATTGAGCTTTGAGCAGCCGGTAGCGATTAGAAGAAGCCTCAGCTTCGTCATCCTAGGGCGAAGCAGGAGCGAAGCTCCGTCGCGAAGCCCCTAGGATGACGACGCGAGTGCTTAGGCCAATCTCTAAGGCCACGCGATCAGCTAGATAGCGTTGCACTAATCCAGCTTGTCCAGCAACGGCTTGAGCCGGTCTCCATAGCGCTTCCACAGATCGACCGACCCCTGATACATCGGCTGGCGCACCTGTGCGGCTGAAGCCGTGCGAACCGGTCGGTCGGTTTCGTGGAACGATAGTGCCGCATCGTCCCAAGGCAGGCCGAGATGAGCGATCAATGCCCGCGTCTGTCCGTCCTGGTCGGCGACAAAATCCTCGTAGCGTACATCATGCACGACGCCCGGCAGCACCGTGTGCCAATGCTTCATGATGTCGGTGTAGAGATTGTGGAAGTCGGCGAGCTCGCCGAGATCGTAGCCATAGCGATGGCTGTCGCCGCGGAAATGCACCTTGTAGATCGACAGGCAGGTGGCCGCCGCATCGCGCGCGCAGTGGATGATCCTGGCCTTCGGCATCATCATGTGGATGAAGCCGACAAGCAGGAAGTTGCCCGGCATTTTGTCGGTGACGTGGCGCATGTTCGGATAGCGGGCATGCAGCATGTCGAGATAGGCTTGGCCGGCCTCGGCAAAATCCGCATCGCCCATATCCGATACGCCCCAGGGGAAGCCACCCGGCATGGTCGCCGGGAACTGCCTGCCGACCGCCTTCTTCAAGATGCTGAGCTCGCCTGCGCCGTAGACCTGCGGATGGCTGGCAATGATCTGTTCGACCAGCGTCGTGCCCGAACGCGGCATGCCGACGATGAAGATCGGCGTGTCGTCGCTGATTGAGCTGGGCCTGTGCTTCTCGAAGAAGCCGGCATCGAAGGTGGCCTTCATCGCTTCGAACTCGGCCCGCGTCCTGGCCTGATCGTAGTCGATGCCTTTGCGGCGGATCGCATTGCCTTCGGCGAAATAGTCGAAGGCCCGGCCATAATCCCTGAGATCGTCATTCGCCTTGCCGAGTCCGAAAGACAGCTGCATGCGTGCCAGGCTGTCCTGCGGCGCCTTGGCATGCTGGGCCTCCATGCCCCCAAGCTCGCTGTCGCGCTCCTTCTGGCGCTTGACCTGCGTCAGCATCAGCCAGGCTGTGGCCATGGCGGGATTGATCGCCAACGCCTGCCGGAACAGGTCGGCCGCCTCGTCGAGCTTGCCCTTTTCCATCAGCCCGACGCCGAGCCCGTGCAGCAGGTCGGCATCCTTGGGCCGGATCGTCAGCGCTTCGCGGAAGATGGCGAGCGCCTCATCCAGCCGCCCGGCTTCCTGCAGGGTTTCGGCAAGCCCGATGCGGGCGCGCACATGAAATGGGTTGCGTGCAACCGTGCCGCGATAAATCTCTTCGGCCTCTTCGAACTGGCCGACCTGCTTCAGCGATGAGCCGAGATTGTCGCGCGCCGCGAGCTGGTCCGGCCGCAGATCCACCGCACCGCGGAAGAAATCGATGGCCGCAGCAGGGCGGCCGAGGTCGCGCATCACCGTACCGAAATTGTTGAGAAAATCGGGATTCGTCGGCTGCAGGCTCACCGACCGTTCGATGAGATCCAGCCCTTCTTCGCTGCGCCCGGTCTGGTGCAGCAGCAGTCCCAGGAAATGCGCCGCGGCCGCATGCTTGGGCTGACGCGCCAGCACCTGCCGGTAGATCGTCTCAGCCTCTTGCCGGCGCCCCGCCTGATGCAGTTGTAACGCCTGCTGCACATACTGGTCGAGGCCCAGCGGCGGCTGTCCGCCTGCGCCAGACCTGGCTCCCGCACCCGCCGCTCGTCTTTGATCTCTGTTGATGGGAAACCTGCCGTGTTTTATCCGCCTGTGGCGATCTAGGCCATTGGCGCGCCAGGTTCAAGGCTTCGCTTGCTGTCTCGCCCTTTCGTCGGCGCGGAAAGATCAAATCAGGCGATTGGTCTCGGCAACCTGCCTGGCACGCCGAACCGTTCCATCGGTGTCGGCGATCCTTCGCTTTGCCGCCTCGTCACTTCTGACAGTCAGCCGCGGCGACAGGACAACCATCGGCTTTGCCATTACCGGCTTTGCGACCGGCGTGATCGTTACGGGGGTGCCTGTTGGCGTCTTTACGGACATCTCGAGGTCTCCTTCTTCAACTCACAAGAAAAATGAAAATACCGGGAGAATTATTCCCGCTAATCTTCAAACAGTTTTTGAATTGTATGAATTTGTATCATCATTTTTCTGATAGTTACAGCGCGCAATTTTTTGAATGAAGCCCAATTTTATTTTAAAACGCCTTGATTAAATTACAACAAAGGCCTATCTGTACAGGATCGCTTTGGGCCAGAATTGGCATCTCGCGGCGTCAGAGGTTTTCGACCCGCCAATCTCATTCCAAATCATCGATACCGGGCGCGCGGCATATTCGCTCCGCGCGACCATTCTCATTCTTCGAAAGACCGACATGAACACCGGAACCGTGAAGTTCTACAATGGCCAGAAGGGCTTCGGCTTCATTCAGCCGACCGATGGCGGCAAGGACGTCTTTGTCCATGTCAGCGCACTGGAGCGCGCCGGCTTCCCCGGCCTCGCCGAAGGCCAGAAGCTGCAGTTCGAGTTGGAGCGTGACACCAAGGGCCGCGAGTCGGCCGCCAATTTGCAATTGATCTGATCCGGCCGAATTCGATGAACGCTGACCACGGATGTACTGGCAGCTCTCGAAAGCGGCTTATTTCCAGCGACAGCCGGAAATAGGAAAGCGGGGCTCGTCCCCGCTTTTTTGTTTTCAGGACCGCTGCTTTGCATAGGTAGACAATGCCGGACCGCACCACCCACTCCATCGCGCACTTCACCGCACCTTTCGTGCTCGGCGGACTGGAAGGGCAGCTGCCGGCCGGCGACTACGACATCGACCACGACGAAGAGCTGATCGAGGGCATGTCGCGGCTTGCCTGGCGCCGCGTCGCCACTTTCATCCATCTGCCGGCAAGGGCAGCGAAAAACCCGCCCACCAGCCAGCTTGTCGCCATCGATTACCTCGAACTCGAAACAGCGCTGAAGCGCGACAGGGAGAATGCAGCATGATCCGTTTCCAGCAGAATGCGCGCCCGCGCACCGACACGCCCGCGCACCAGTTTTCGATCGGTCAGACCGTGCGCATGAAGAGCCGCACCGGCCTCGTCCAGAAGACCGCCGAACTGTTCCAGATCAAGAGCAGGCTGCCGGTCAAGGATGGTTCGCCGCAATACCGCATCCGCAGCGAGCAGGAGACCTATGAACGGGTCACCACCGAAGACAATCTCGAACCGGCAGATCCGGTTGTTGCCGGCAACCCGGTTGTTGCCAGCAACCCGCTCATCTGAGACCCCACCGCCAACACTGAAGCAGGAGCACGACATGTCCAAAGGTCAACAGCGAAGCAACCGCGAAACGCGCAAGCCGAAGAAGGACAAGGTCGTGGCCAAGCCCGCCTCCCCGTTCGGCTCCTCGGTCAAGCAGGCGGAGAGCAGCCTGAAGCCGAAGTCGAAGGGCTGACAAACTGGAGGGCGCGCCTCGTGCGCCCTTTCCGTCGTCCCTCTGTGAGGGGACGAATTGACTGGACAGGCCTGCGCAATGCTCTGCCACGGAGGCGCGCTTGAATTTCGTCATCGAGTTCTACCGGTCGCGCGACGCCGACGAAGCCACTCTCGACAAGGTATCACTGGAGGCGCCGAACCTGCGCGCCGCGCTGCAGGGCGCCACCGCGCTGTTCCACACGCTGGCCATGCCGCAAATCCCCGATCGCCTGCGCATCTGCGACGACAATGGCTGCGAGCTTTACGCCGGCCCGGCCGACGGCGCCTATCCGGTTTAGAGCGGCGGTGCTGCCCCACGACTCCATTAAAGTTCACGTAAGATCGAGGCCCTAAGATCCGCCTGAACCGGGCCGCTGCCACGATTGGTGGCCGAGACGTTTGCGGGCGACCACCCACGATCGCCGCTCATACCCGAAGGCAGGAGGCGCATGGACAGGTCGCGCATCATCGTGACGGCGGTGGTGTTGGCCATGCTGGGCGCCATCGTACCGATAGCGGCTATGTTTCATCTCGCTTGGCTTCAGGCCGTCCAAAAGGAACATGAGCGGCTGCAGTTGTTCGCCAGCCGCGCCATCGCCAGGGCCGACATCTCGCTCAAGGATGCGACCGTCGCCTTGCGGCAGATCGACCAGTTCACCGGCGTCCGCTGTTCGGCGGACCATATAGCCCGCATGCGGCAACTCACCATCAACACGCGCCCGATCGAAGAGATGGGCTATTTCGAAAATGGCCTGCTCAAATGCTCTTCCTGGGGACTGACTGAAGGGCGCGTTGCGCAATCCATCCCGGACTTCACCACCAGGGACGGCATTGCCGTCACCGCCCGCATGCAGCCGGTGATGAGCGAGGACCATTTTCTGATGGCGCTGCAATACAGGGACCACAATGTCCTTGTCGATCCGGTACGCTTTGTCGACGTCATCGTCGATCCCGGTGTCCAGCTCGCTTTGACGACGCAAACGGGCATCCTGCTTGGCGCGCTGAACGGACCGGATCCCGCCCGCATCGAGAAGATCGTCGCCGGCCCCGGCGAAGGCATCGATGACGATCTCCTGTTTGCCACGGCGCGCGAGACGGGCTGGATCGCTGTCGCCACCGAACCGACAAGCCAGATCCTGGGCAGCGTTCGCCAGCAGCAATTCCTGCTGCTCCCGCTCGGCGCCTTCATGGCCGCCTTCATCATCGGCATGGTTGTGTGGCTGTCGCGAAGGCGGCTTTCGCCCTTGGGAGAATTGCAGATCGCCATGCGCAAGCGCGAATTCATCGTCCACTATCAGCCGATCGTCGAACTCAGGACCGGCAATTGCATCGGGGCGGAAGCGCTGGTGCGCTGGAAGCGGCCGAACGGTTCCCTCGTCCGGCCCGATCTCTTCATTCCGCTGGCGGAAGAGAGCGGCCTGATCACGGCGATCACCGATCAGGTCATTGCGATGGTTGTGTTCGACCTGAACAGGCTTCTGGTCGCCGACCGCTCGCTTCACATCGCCATCAATCTCAGCGCAACCGATGTCGGCACCGCGCGGGTCCTGCCTATCATCGAAAAGGCGTTGCAGCACACCGGGATCCGGCCCCAGCAAATCTGGCTCGAGGCGACGGAGCGAGGTTTCGTCGATATCAACTCGGCCCGCTCGACGCTCGTTCGTGCCCGCGAACTTGGCCACGCAGTGGCAATCGACGACTTCGGCACCGGCTATTCCAGCCTGTCCTATCTCGAGGGGCTGCCGCTCGATGCGCTCAAGATCGACAAATCGTTCATCGATACGATCAGCACGAATTCCGCCACCAGTTCCGTCACCCCGCATATCATCGACATGGCCAAGACACTAAAGCTGAAGATCGTTGCCGAGGGCGTGGAAACGCAGGCGCAAGCCGACTACCTCGCGGCGCGCGACGTCGACTACGCCCAGGGCTGGCTTTTCGCCAGACCCATGCCCGCGTCCGAGTTCATCGCCTACTGTCGCCAGGTGAAGCCGACGGCTTGACGCCTGTCGTCCTCAACAAGGCGCATCGTTCTCAGCACGGCCCGTCGCCAACGACGCGATAGTCCGCGGCGCGGGCTTCGCAGGAATTGGGGAAGGTGCGCATCTCGCCATGACGGCGGCCGCAGACCGGAGCATATTCGCGGGTGCAGAACGTCTGCTCTTCACCGCCACCGCCACCGCCACCGCCGCCGTCGCGGCACGGGCCGTCGCGCACGATGCGGTAGCCGGCCCGGTCGGCAAGACAGGCATTGGCGAAGGTCTGGCGGTCGCCGCCGCGGCGGGCACAGACCGGCTCGTACTGCTTGCTGCAATATTGCGGTTCGGGCCGTGGCGGACGCGGGCGCGGCCCTGGTCCCTCATCGACGACGACGGTGCAGGCGGCAAGAATTGCCGACAGCAACAGGATGGCAAAACCCTGCCGCGAAAAGATTGCCGCCAGAAATTTCATGATGATCTCCCACGATCGCGTCCCCGGTTATCGATCCTCGCCATTCCCTTGCCAAATGCAACCCCCCGTTTGGGCCCCGCAACGACGACGGCGCCTGGCCCGCAAGGGGGGGTAGCGCGCCGCCGATGTCTGGCCCATTCGTGGGCTGGCTTTGGCCGAAGACCCGACCGGCAAGCAAGCCTATGCCGAGCCCATCGATGCCCAAGTCAGTCGATCCTTGCGTCGGGATGCGCCCAGTGTGGCGGCCCGCGGCGGTATCTTGCAACCATCACGTTTCCGTGCGATAAATTCCGTGTTCGGGCATTTGCGACCCGGAGAGCGGAACGTTTTGGACGACCTTTCCCCGATACTGTGAATCTCTGACGGCCCCGTTTTCGGCGGGGGGTTTGACCATGCGCCAATGCATGACTGCCGAAGCAACCACCGGGAACTGCCCTTTGCGCCAGGCGGCGGGCGGGACCACCAAAGACTGAACGGGTGAAGGAGTTTCCCCAATGGCCCAGACCGGCACCGTTAAATTCTTCAACGCGACCAAAGGCTTCGGTTTCATCACGCCCGATGGTGGCGCCAAGGATGTGTTCGTCCATATCTCCGCGATCGAAGCCTCCGGCTTGCGCACGCTCGTCGACGGCCAGAAGGTCACCTTCGACGTCGAGCCGGACCGCATGGGCAAGGGCCCCAAGGCCGTCAACCTCCGCGCAGCCTGAGCCATCGGCGCGCCGCATGTCACTCGGACGTGCGACGGAGGCTCCATGCCTGCACCTGGCCTGGAGAGGGATCTGAATTTTGAAAGGCGCGGCGATCTTCGTCGCGCCTTTTCCTTATCGAAGGCGCGGGCCGGTGATGTCGCCCAAGCCGCCAGGTTCTGGGCAACGACTTGCATAAAAACAAAGACCCAAAGCGCGCCGCAACGTGCTTTAGACGCCCGCAAAACTTTCCCTTGCCGATGACGCTAAAATAAAGGACAAATTTCCACTCGGGCATTTGCCGGCCCGAGACTGGAGTTTATGGGACAAAGGAGCTTCCCATGCCGCAGACCGGCACCGTCAAATTCTTCAACCATGCCAAGGGCTTCGGCTTCATCACGCCCGATGATGGAGCGAAGGATGTTTTCGTCCATATTTCAGCCGTGCAGGCGTCCGGTCTTCCCGGTCTCGAGGATGGCCAGAAAGTGTCGTTCGACACCGAGCCGGACAAGCGCGGCAAGGGTCCCAAGGCCGTCAACCTGTCGGTCGGCTGAGCCGGCTTCAAACCGGCGATCCCAGGCAGATCGCTCCCTTGAGAGCCTATGATTTTTGACGTCTGTTTTGAATAGACACGTAAAAATCCGTTCAGCCCCCGTTCAGCCACGGTCGCATATTAGTCTTCGGTAAAGCCGGACCGCATCCCCGAAACTACACGGGCCGGCACGAAGGAGATCGACATGAACCGAATTTTCAAAACCGCCGTCCTGGCCGCTGCCGTGGTCGCTACCACGCTCACGGCCTTGCCCGCCGCCAATGCGCGCGACTGGCGCCGTCATCATGGCCATCATGGCAACGGCGATGCCATTGCCGCCGGCGTGCTCGGCCTCGCGGCCGGCGCGCTGATCGGTGGTGCATTGGCCAATGACCGGCCGCCGCCCGGCGCTGACCGCTACTACGATGACGGTTACGATCGTGACGTGGTGATACGCCCGGCCCCGGTGCGCCGCTACTATGCGGAGCCGCGGGTGGTCTACGCCGATCGTTATGCCGAGCCATGGACGCGTGACTGGTACGAATACTGCTCGGACCGCTACCGCAGCTTCAATTCCCGTACCGGGACGTTCACCGGCAATGACGGCGAACAGCATTTCTGCACTGCCAATTAAACCAAGGGCTTCCCTGCCCCCAAAACAGAAAAGCGCTGACCGCAAGGCCAGCGCTTTTTTGTTGTGGTCCCTACAATGTCAACGGTCGCTTGAGGCTGATGAAAACAGCTACGGTTCCGAGCCTGGTTCAAGTCAAAAAAGGGTTGATCCGCCTCTCCTCGCCAAAACGTCCGCCGGGACCGTGGCCACAGATGAAGCCGATGTCGTCGCCGAGCGGCAGGAGCTTGTCCTTGATCGAAGCGATCAGCGCCGCGTGGTCGCCGCCCGGCAGGTCGGTGCGGCCGACCGAGCCGCGGAACAGCACGTCGCCGACATGGGCGAACTTGGCCGCGCGGTTGTAATAAACAACGTGACCTGGTGCATGGCCGGGGCAGTGCAGCACCTCGAACACATGGCCGCCGAACGACACGGTCTCGCCTTCGGCCAGGAACCGGTCGGGCACGCAGTTACGCGCTCCGGCGATGCCGTAGCGCTTGCCCTGGTTTTCCAGATTGTCGAGCAGCGACTTGTCGGCCTCATGCGGACCGATGATCTCGACGCCGAGCGCCTCCTTCAACTCCATTGCGCCGCCGGCATGGTCGATGTGGCCATGCGTTATCCAGATAGCCCCGGCTGAGATCGCATTGTCCTTCAGCACCGCCAGCACCTTGTCGATATCGCCGCCAGGATCGACGACGACGCCATGCTTGTCATCCATGTCGAACAGGATGGTGCAATTCTGCTGGAACGGTGTGACCGGCACGATGCCGGCATTGAGCTGACCCATGATCGTCCTTTCGATGTTCACGGGTGATGTAGAGGCGCGGACAAAGGGCGTCCACCCTCGAAAGACGAACATCGGTAGCTCCGAAAACGGAAATGGGCGGCCGAAGCCGCCCATTTGAAAAGACCGAAACGGCCTGCCTACTTCTTCATGGCGCCCATGACCGCGCCGAGAATGGCGGTCAAGATCGCGCCGCCGCCGGCGCCGCCGACGATGTTCTGCAGGTTCAGCGCGCTGCCGAGACCGCTCGTTGCTGCTGCCGCAGCCGCCGGATCGACCGCACCGCCACCCAGCAGGCTGCCGAGGATCGCCGCACCGCCGACGCCGCCAATGGCTCCGCCCAGGATTTTGGGAAGCTGACCCATCGCCGCCGTCTTGAGCGCCGCACCGACCGCCTGACCACCGATGACGCCAGTAATCACCTGTATGATGATCGGAAGAAGCGTGTTCATGTCCATATGATTAGTCCCTCCATAGCTGTCAGCCTCCCGGGCCGACACCATCATGAGACGCCGAATTGGACGAAAGTCAAATGCAGAAACGCTGAAATAAAAGGGGCGGCCCGAAAACCGCCCCTACTTCCTAAAAAAGCTGTGACTTTCGTTATTCTGCGGCGATCGCGTGCTTGGGCTGAACGGCCGCAGAATAGTCATTCATAAGATTCTTGGCTATTTCGCCGACCTCGAATCGGTAAGGCCCGATCTCGGAAACCGGCGTCACTTCCGCTGCCGTCCCGGTCAGGAAGCACTGCTCGAAGCTTTCCAGCTCTTCCGGCAAGATGGCGCGTTCAATCACCTCCAGGCCGCGATCCTTGGCCAGCCCAATGACCGTGCGGCGGGTGATGCCGTCGAGGAAGCAGTCGGGCTTGGGTGTGTGAATCTTGCCCTCCTTGACGAAGAAGATGTTGGCTCCGGTCGCTTCGGCGACCTGGCCACGCCAGTCGAGCATCATGGCGTCGGCATAGCCCTTGGCCTCGGCGGCGTGCTTGGACATGGTGCAGATCATGTAGAGGCCGGCGGCCTTCGACTTGGAAGGCGCGGTGCGCGGGTCGGGCCGGCGCCATTCCGCCACATCGAGACGGATGCCTTTCAGCTTCTGCGCAGGATCGAAATAGCTCGGCCATTGCCAGATGGCGATGGCGCAGTTGATGCGGTTGTTCTGCGCCGAGACGCCCATCTGCTCACTGCCGCGCCAGGCAATCGGCCGGACATAGGCGTCCTGGAAACCCTGCTTCTTGAGAAGCGTGGAAGAGGCGTCGTTGAGCTCGGCCACCGAATAGGGGATATTGAAACCGAGCAGGCGTGCCGATTCATGCAGGCGCTCGGTGTGTTCGTTGAGCTTGAAGATCTCGCCGCCATAGGCACGCTCTCCCTCGAAAACGGCGCTGGCGTAATGCAGCCCGTGCGTCAGCACATGGATCTTGGCGTCACCCCATTGGACGAATTCGCCGTTCATCCAGATGAAGCCATCGAGTTGATCGAAGGGAACGGATGCCATGGTAACCTCCCACGGGCGGCAGCCCGGATAGTTGTATCGTTGTGTGTTTCGTGTCGGCCGCCCAAAGCGGCTTTTATGGTGGAGCGTAGGCGGATAATTGCGCTCTGGCAAACTTAGGAAATTCCGGAAAAACCGGCTTCCCTTGCCTTTTCGTTCGCAATCCGCCCAAAAGCTTGTCAAAAATTACCATTGCAGGGAAATTACGTCAATAGTACTGACATAATCTCTCTTTCCCACGGAGAAATAATGACGGATCGAAGCCCAGCCGCCGGAAAACCGATCAGGACCGCGATGTCGGTCGAGGACGGCATCGACTTCGCCATCATCGAGCTGCTCTTCTTCGCCTATCGTGACTTCACCTCCGATCCGGACCAGATCCTGGCCGACTACGGCTTCGGCCGGGCCCACCACCGGGTGCTGCATTTCGTCAACCGCAGGCCGGGCCTGACGGTCGCCGAACTGCTCGACGTGCTGAAGATCACCAAACAGAGCCTGGCCCGTGTGCTCAAGCAGTTGATTGACACCGACCATGTCGTGCAGTTGCAAGGTCCGCGCGACCGCCGCCAGCGCGAACTTTATCCGACGGCCAAGGGCCGTGCGCTGGCGCTGGCGCTGGCGCGGCCACAGTCGCGCCGCATCCATGCTGCATTGGGGGATTCCGGAGTAACCGAACGGACCTTGGTGGAACGGTTCCTCGAAGCGATGGTCAATCCGGAACTGAGGGCGCAGATCGACGTTGGGTCCGCAAAAATGTCAGGGAAAAGCCATGGAGAGCACTGAACGGGTCGATCACGCGGCCGCACCGGACGACGACGCGCCACACCTGCTTGTGGTCGACGACGACACCCGAATCCGCAATCTTCTCAAGCAGTATCTGACCGAAAACGGCTTTCGCGTCACCGTCGCCGGCAATGCCGGCGAAGCCAGGCGCAAGCTTGCCGGCCTCGACTTCGACCTTCTGGTGCTGGACGTCATGATGCCGGGTGAGACGGGCGTCGACCTGACCAAGTCGCTGCGGGCCGAAAAGAACGTACCGATCCTGATGCTGACGGCCCTGTCGGAGACCGACAGCCGCATCTCAGGGCTTGAGGCCGGCGCCGACGACTACCTGCCGAAGCCGTTCGATCCGCGCGAGCTGATCCTGCGCATCAACAACATCCTTCGCCGTGGTGGCCCGGCGACCACGCCCAAGGTCGAGCAGTTGGTCTTCGGCCCCTACACCTTCCAGATCGCCCGGCGCGAATTGAAGCGTGGCGGCGAGGCGCTGAAGCTGACCGACCGCGAACAGGAGATCCTGGCGATCTTCGCGGCAAGGGCCGGCGAGACGATACCCCGCCACGAGCTTGTCGGTGACGATTCGGAGGTCGGCGAGCGCACCATCGACGTCCAGATCAACCGGCTGCGCCGCAAGATCGAGCGCGATCCGTCCAACCCGGTCTGGCTGCAGACCGTGCGCGGTATTGGGTATCGGCTCAGCGTGGAATAGAATGCCGCCTGCGGCCTGCTGAGCGGCTGCGGGCAAGCGAAATGAGCGAATGGCAACCACGGAACTGGAACAGCCGGGCAATGGCGGCTTGAGCGCACGCGCCGCGCGGACGCTGAAGGCGGTGCCGCGCGCCTGGAACCGCTTCTGGCGCCTCGTCTCGCTCTATATGCCCAAGCGGCTCTATGCCCGCTCGCTGATCATCGTCATCGCGCCGATGATCCTGCTGCAATCGGTCGTCGCCTTCGTCTTCATGGAACGTCATTGGGCAACCGTGACGCAGCGCCTGTCGCAGGCCACCGTGCGCGACATTGCCGCCATCATCGACCTGATCGAGACCTATCCGCGCGATGCCGACTACACCAACATCATCCGCATCGCCCAGGACCGCATGCAGCTGAAGGTCGACCTCTTGCCGCCCGACCCGCTGCCCGCGCCCGGCCCAAAACCGTTTTTCTCGATTTTGGATGATGTTCTCTCGTCCGAGATCACCCGCCAGATCAACCGCCCGTTCTGGATCGACACGGTCGGCAACTCCAACATCGTCGAGGTGCGCGTGCAGCTCGAGGGCAAGGTGCTGCGCGTCTTCGTGCGCCGCAGCCAGGCCTATGCCTCCAACACCCACATCTTCCTGATCTGGATGGTCGGCACCTCGCTGGTGCTCCTGATGATCGCCATTCCCTTCCTGCGCAACCAGATCCGGCCGATCCTGATGCTCGCCGAAGCCGCCGAAAGTTTCGGCAAGGGCCGGCCGATGCCGCGCGACTTCCGGCCGCGCGGCGCCGAGGAGGTTCGCCGCGCCGGCTTTGCCTTCATGCAGATGCGCGAGCGCATCGAGCGCCAGATCGAGCAGCGCACCGCCATGCTGACCGGCGTCAGCCATGACCTGCGAACCATCCTCACCCGCTTCAAGCTGCAGTTGGCGCTTTCCGGCGGCAAGGCCGAGACCAAGGCCGCGCTCGACCAGGACATCGACGACATGCAGTCGATGCTCGAAGGCTATCTCGCCTTTGCCCGTGGCGAGGCTTCGGAAGACGCCGGACGGTTCGATCTCGAGGCCTATTTCGAGAAGCTCGACGAGGAGGCCAGGCTGCGCAAGCGCAAGCTGTCGACGACGCTTGCCGGAGACCCCGATGTGCATGTGCGGCCGAACGCCTTTGCCCGGCTGATGTCCAACGTGATCGGCAACGCCTTCCGCTATGCCAAGACGGTGGAAGTCAACGCCACCCATGGCCGCGGCTCGCTGCTGGTCACCATCGACGACGATGGTCCGGGCATCCCCGCTGACCGGCGCGAGGACGTGTTCAAACCCTTCGTGCGGCTCGACGAGGCCCGCAACCTCGATGCCAGCGGCACCGGGCTCGGCCTGTCGATCGCCCGCGACATCGCCCGCTCTCATGGCGGCGACATCACTCTTGAAGACAGCCCGCTCGGCGGACTGCGCGCTGTCATCAAGGTTCCCGCATAACCGGGCACGATTCCGAAAAGTGGAAACCGGCTTCATCGGCCCGTCATGAAACCATGATCAAGAGCGTGCATGAAGCGCGCGACCTCAATTGATTCGGGCCTACCGTCTATCTTCGACCCCGTGCCCGTCCGGGTGCGCTGGAGCGAAGCGAGAGCAGCGGGCTGGTCGCCGTTCCGGCATCGTCTCAAGGCAACCGTCGACCTTTCCTGCAAAGGGCCGCCATGCGCATATTGATGGTCACCGATGCCTGGCGGCCGCAGGTTAACGGCGTTGTCCACACGCTGGAGCGGCTCACCGAGACGCTGAAATCCTTCGATGTCGCCGTGGATTTCCTGACGCCGAACATCTTTCGCACCCTGCCCTTGCCGACCTATCCCGACATCAGGCTGGCGCTGACCACGCCCGGCCATGTCGCGCGGCTGATTGACGCCGGCAGAGCCGACCACATCCACATCGTCACCGAAGGACCGCTCGGCATCATGGCGCGGCGCTATTGCCGCAATGCCGGCCGGCCGTTCACCACCAGCTATCACACGCGCTTCCCCGAATATCTCAGCGCACGGCTGCCGGTGCCGGAGAGCTGGGCCTATCGCTGGCTGCGCGATTTCCACAATTCCGGCCAAGGCACGCTGGTCGCCACCCAGTCGCTCGCAGACGACCTCTCAGCGCGCGGCTTCACCAAGCTGCGGCCGTGGACGCGCGGCGTCGACACCGACCATTTCCGGCCCGACAAGAAGAAGGATCTCGGCTTCCCCGGCCCTGTCTTCCTCTGCGTCGGCCGCGTCGCCATCGAAAAGAACCTCTCCGCCTTTCTCGACCTCGACCTGCCGGGCAGCAAGGTGATCGTCGGTGAAGGCCCCGAGCTTGCCAGGCTCAAGGCAAAATATCCGCAAGCGCATTTCCTCGGCCATCGCCCCAACGACGAACTGGCCGAGATCTATGCCTCGGCCGATGTCTTCGTCTTCCCGAGCCGCACCGACACGTTCGGCAACGTCATCATCGAGGCATTGGCCAGCGGCACGCCGGTTGCCGCCTATCCGGTGACAGGGCCGATCGACATCGTCGGCGACGGCTTTGGCGGCGCGGTCTCCAACGATCTGCGCGAGGCCTCGCTTGCGGCGCTCAATGTAGACCGTGCCGAAGCCCGCGAACGTGCCATGCGCTATAGCTGGAAAGCCTGTGCGGAGATGTTTCTCGATACGGTCGAGGAAGCACTGGGCACAACGCGCAAGCTGGCGGCCTGACCAAAGGCTGGCGGCACCGTACTGTTCGACATCAGCAACACGGAGGAAGCGCGAAGGAACGCGACGGTCGTTCCTCTAGCCTAAAACAACCGCCCGCCATCCTGCACCTTGCGCTCAATCGCGCCGAGCACCACAGCGCCCTCTTCGTCGGGAAAGCCGAGCGTCAGCACTTCCGACATGAATGGACCGATCTGGCGCGGCGGGAAATTGACCACCGCGAACACCTGCCGGCCGATCAGCGTCTCCGGTGTATAATATTTGGTGATCTGCGCCGACGATTTCTTGATGCCGATGCCGGGGCCGAAATCGATCTTCAGCTTGAATGCGGGCTTGCGCGCCTCGGGAAACGGTTCGGCCTCGACGATCGTGCCGGCGCGGATGTCGACACGATCGAAATCGGCAAAACTGATCTCGGGCTTGCGCTCGCTGTTCGAACTCATCTTGGTCTTGTCTGCCTTACGGGGACTCAGGCGTTGCCGTAGGTCTCGAACAGCACGCCGGCCAGGGCGTCCTTGGCCGAGGTTCCCGACCAGACGACGAACTGGAACGCCTGGAAATAGCATTCGCAGGCTTCCAGCGCCGACGACAGCAGCACTTCGACCTGCTGGCTCGACGGCTCGACCCCGCCGGCCAGCAGCAGCGACTGGCGGAACATAATCGCGCCCTCCTGCTCCCAAAGGTCGAAATGGCCAAACAGCATCTGCTCATTGATCAACGACAAGAGCCGCATCACTTCCAGCGCGCGGGTCTCCGGCACCTTGATGTCGAAGGCACAGGCCAGGTGCAGCGCTTCGAAATCCTCCATCCACGAAAAGGAGACGTGATAGTCGGTCCAGCTTCCGGCAACCGAGATCGAAATCTCGTCGTCGCCTGCCCGCTCAAAGGACCAGTCGTTGTTGTGGGCCACCTGCTCGATAACATCCACCGGATGGATTTCGCGGGAGAATTCGAGTTCGAGAAGTTCCATGGAATGCTTCCTGTCGTTCTGTACGAGCGCCGCCACACGCTCCGCGGGAGGGCACACACAACGAACAATCTTGTCTAGAACTCGGACGGCCAGGACTTTCCTGCGCAAAAGACTACTTCTCGACGCAAAGACCCCAGACCGGACCCCACCGCCCGGTCGCATGACCCTGCTCCGAATCATGCAACAAATTCAGTCTATTGATCGGGAGTCGCGTGAACAGCCCAATTTTTCGCACTGCGTCATTCGCATGTGGAAAGCCGCTGTCACAAAGATTCATGCAATGCCGTTAAGCGATTCACGGCAAAGCGCTTTTCAGGATCGGGCTATGTGGAAAAGTTTAACGATTATTTTTTTTTGCGCGGGGCTTGGCCGCCGCCGCCGGTGCGGCGTCACCGGCCAGTTCCGCAAGCTTCGCCTCGAGCACCTCGATACGGGCGGCAAGGCGGGTGTTTTCTTCTCGGGCCTTGGCGGCCATCTCGCGCGCGGCCTCGAACTCTTCGCGCTGCACCACGTCCATGGTGTTGAGGATGCGTTCGGCCTGGCCTTTGAAGGCGGTCTCCACCTCCCGGCGCACGCCCTGGGCAGCGCCGGCGGCATCGGTCATCAGCTTGGCGAATTCATCGAGAATGCGGTTCGGTCCGGTCGACATGGCAAATCCTCGCTTGCTCGAAATGAGGTAATGGCGCCGCGCGTCGAATGCAAGCATGTTGCGCCGCGCTGCGGCATCAAGTCGAGGGCGCCCACCTTGCCTTGACCCTGCCAAAACCCTGCCGCATGGTCCGCGCGCAAACGCGTTTCGCAATGAGAGTTCCCCGTTGAACGAATATTTCCTGCTGCCGCTGGCCTCCCTACCCTTCCCCAACATCAACCCGATCCTCATCCAGATCGGGCCGCTGGCGGTGCATTGGTATGGCGTCGGCTATATCGTCGGCATCCTGTTCGCCTGGTGGTATGCCAAGCGGCTCGCCTCTAATGCCAAGCTATGGCCGAACGGCGTCCTGCCGATGAAGCCGGAGGATCTCGACGACTTCATCGTCTGGGCGGCCATCGGCGTCGTGCTGGGCGGCCGCACCGGCTATGTGCTGTTCTATGATCTGCCACGCTACATCGCCCACCCGCTCGACATCTTGGCGGTCTGGCAAGGCGGTATGTCGTTCCATGGCGGCCTGCTTGGCGTCATCCTCGCCATGACGCTGTTTTCCATCAAGCGCGGCATCCGCATCTGGTCGCTGTTTGACGTCGTGGCGGCCGGCGTGCCGGTCGGCCTTGGCCTGGTGCGCGTCGCCAACTTCATCAACTCCGAGCTATGGGGGCGCCCGACCGACGTGCCCTGGGCTTTCGAATTCCCCAATGGCGGGCCGTTTGCCCGTCACCCGAGCCAGCTCTACGAGGCGCTTCTCGAAGGCGTGGTGCTGTTCCTCGTGCTGCGCATCCTCACCCATTCGCGCCTCAAGCTGAAGACGCCGCGCTTCGTCGGCGGCGCCTTCATCTGCGGCTACGGCCTGTCGCGCATTTTCGTCGAGTTCTTCCGCGAGCCCGACCAGCAGCTCGGCTACCTCCTCGGCACCAACTGGCTGACCATGGGCATGATCCTGTCGACGCCGATGGTGCTGGCCGGTATCTGGGCGATGCTGACCGCCAGGCCGGTGGCGCAGCCGCAGCCGGCATGACACGGCTGAAAACCCGCATCGTCGACCTGATCGAGGCATTGGGGCCACTTCCGATCAACGAATACATGGCGCTGTGCCTGTTCGACCCGGCGGACGGCTACTACACGACGCGCGAGCCTTTTGGTGCGGGCGGCGACTTCATCACCGCGCCGGAAATCAGCCAGATGTTCGGCGAACTGGTCGCCGTGTGGATGTACCAGGCGTGGCAGGCGAGCGGCCGGCCGCTGCCGGCCACCATCGCCGAGATCGGCCCCGGCCGCGGCACGCTGATGAAGGACATGTTGCGTACGCTGTCGCGGCTCGATCCTGATCTGGCCAGCGGCGCCACCTTCGCCATGATCGAGACCAGCCCGCGCCTGACCGAGGTGCAGAAGCAGACGCTTGGCGCCACACCCTTCGCGGTTGGCTGGCATGAAACCATCGAGACCTTGCCGCAGCAACCGCTGTTCATCGTCGGCAACGAACTGTTCGACGCCGTGCCCATCCGCCAGTTCGTCCGAGCCGGCACCGGCTGGCGCGAGCGCATGGTCGGCCTCGACGAGACCAACGACCTTTGCTTCTTCGCCGGCGCCGGTTCGGTCGACCCGACGCTGCTGCCCGCCGATGCCACTCAAGCGCCGCAAGGTGCGATTGCCGAAGTGGCGCCTGCCCGCACCGCGCTCATGGCAACGATCGCCGAGCGCATATCCAGGCATGGCGGCGTTGGCCTGTTTCTCGACTACGGCCATTTCCAGCCGGGTGTCGGGGACACGCTTCAGGCCTTGCGCAGCCACGATCACGAAGATGTGCTGGCCAATCCCGGTGAGGCCGACCTCACCTCCCATGTCGATTTCGCCGCCCTTGCCGCGATCGTGCGTGCACATGGCCTCGAAGCCCATCTGACGACACAGGGCGACTTCCTCCTCGGCATGGGTATCCTCGAGCGCGCCGGCCGGCTTGGCGCCGATGCCGGCCAGGCGGCGCGCGAAAGGATCGCCGGGGACGTCGAGCGCCTCGCAGGGCCGCAAGCCATGGGCGAGCTGTTCAAGGTGCTTGCGGTGCTACCCCGCGGCGTGGAGGTTCGGCCTTTCGCCGGGGCGGATTGACTTTTTACCGCCACCCCTCCCAATCTCCCGTCCGCGCTTTGCAGCGCCTGTTCTCGACCAAGCACCTTCTTCTTGACGAAACCGCCCACACGGACAACAACGCCCGCATGCTGAATCAGACCAAACCGGATCCCGTTCGGTCGCCGCTGCTGGACAAGGCGCGGGCACAAGGCATCCGCCACGGCTATTTCACCCGCGTCGGCGGTGTCTCCGGCGGCATCTACCAGGGCCTCAACATCGGCACCGGATCGAATGACGACCCGATGCTTGTGGCGCAGAACCGCGGCCGCGTCGCGGCATGGATGGGCGTGCCGGCGAGCCATCTGTTGACCGCCTGGCAGGTCCATTCGCCCGACGTCATCATCGCCAGGGAGCCCTTTGCCGGCGAGCGGCCCAAGGCAGACGCCATCGTCACCGACCGGCCGGGCATCGCCATCGGCGCTTCTACCGCCGATTGCGGTCCCGTGCTGTTCGCCGATGCGCAGGCGCGCATCATCGGCGCCGCGCACGCCGGCTGGAAAGGCGCGTTCACCGGCGTGCTCGAAAACACCATCCTGGCGATGGAAAGCCTCGGCGCCCGGCGCCAAAACATCGTCGCCGTGCTAGGCCCCTCCATCGGCCCGAAAAACTACGAGGTCGGCCCGGAATTCGTCGCCCGCTTTGTCGAAGTCGCCGCCGAAAACATCCTCTATTTCGCGCCGTCCGCCAATGCCGGCCATGCGATGTTCGATCTCAACCGCTACACGGTTGACCGGTTGGCCAAGGCCGGCGTGACGGCTGAGGGCCTTGACCGCTGCACTTACGCCGAGGAAGGCCTGTTCTACTCCTACCGGCGCACCACGCATCGCAAGGAGCCCGATTACGGCCGGCAGGTTTCGGCAATTGTCTTGGAGAGGGAATAATGGCGCTGCATTTTGAACGATCTGAATTTGACGCGCGGCGCGACCGGCTGATCATCGAGATGGCCGAAAAGAAGCTCGACGCCATCCTGCTGTTCGCGCAGGAAAGCATGTACTGGCTGACCGGCTACGACACGTTCGGCTTCTGCTTCTTCCAGTGCCTGGTAGTGAAGGCCGACGGTTCGATGGTGCTTCTGACCCGCTCGGCCGACCTGCGCCAGGCGCGTCAGACCTCGATTATCGACAATATCGTCTTGTGGACGGACCGCAACGGCGCCAATCCGGCGGTCGACCTGCGCAATCTGCTCAACGAACTCGACCTGCTCGGCGCCCGCATCGGTGTCGAATACGACACCCATGGCCTGACCGCGTTCAATGGCCGACGGCTCGACGAACAGTTGCAGACCTTCGGCCAGATCGCCGATGCGTCCGGCATTGTCGGCCGTCTGCGCCTGTTCAAGAGCCCGGCCGAGGTCGCCAAGGCCGAGAAGGCCGCCAATCTTTCCGATGATGCGCTCGACGCGGCGCTGCCGCTGATCAAGCAGGGCGGCGACGAAGCCCTGATCCTGGCCGCCATGCAGGGTGCGATCTTTGCCGGCGGCGGCGACTATCCGGCCAACGAATTCATCATCGGCTCCGGCGTCGATGCGCTGCTGTGCCGCTACAAGGCCGGCCGCCGCAAGCTCACCAAAAATGACCAGCTGACGCTCGAATGGGCCGGCGTCTTCAACCACTACCATGCGCCGATGATGCGCACGGTGCTGACCGGCAAGGTGTCGAAGCGCCATCAGGAACTGTTCGACGCCGCCCGCGCAGCACTCCTGGCTGTCGAGAAGGCGATGATGCCGGGCAACAGCTTCGGCGACGTCTTCGATGCTCATGCCCGCACCATGGAGGCGCACGGCCTGACCAAGCACCGGCTGAACGCCTGCGGCTATTCAGTCGGCGCCCGCTTCACCCCGTCCTGGATGGACATGCCGATGTTCTACCAGGGCAATCCCGAACCGATCGCGCCCAACATGACGCTGTTCGCCCATATGATCATCATGGACTCCGATACCGAGACGGCGATGACGCTTGGCCGCACCTACCTGACCACCGAATCCCAGCCCAAGCCGCTGTCCCGCCATGATCTCGACTTGATCGTACAGTGAATCCACAATGGGAGGCGTTCTTCGCCAAGGAGTTAGAAGGCAAATGAGACGATCGCATGTGACGACCGTGTCATTGCTTGTGGCATTGGCTCTTGCCGCCTGCACCAACGCAAAGGACGTGCTCGAACCGTCGGCGATCACGCCGCCGGCGACGTCGACCCAGACGCTGCCCGCAACGTCAGGCAGCACGGTTCCGGCCGGGCCCGCCACCAGCACGGCGGGCGCTTTCGCAACCACCGCCGCACCGGTCACATCAGCCCAAAGCGCTGCCATCCTGTCGAAGACCCGCCTGCAGATCGCGCCGATCGTCGGCGCTTCGGTAGAAGCCGCGACACCTCTGACGGCGGAGTTGCAGACCCGCGCCAGGCAGCGCGGTATCACGCTCGCCGGCAGCGCCGACCAGACCGTGACACATGTGCTGAAGGGCTATTTCTCGACGATGTCGGAAGGCGCCGACACCACCGTCATCTATGTCTGGGATGTCTATGACCCCGCCGGCAACCGGCTGCACCGCATCAATGGTCAGCAGAAGGCCCCGTCGGTCAATTCCGGCGCCAGCGTGGGCGGCGACAGCTGGAAGGGGGTCTCGCCGGCCACCATGCAGACGATCGCCGACCAGACCATCGACCAATTCGCGGCCTGGCTCGGCGGCAAGGCCGGCTAGAGGCATCGGACCCAAAAGTGGAGACAGTTTTGGGAAAATCCGATGCCCAACGAGAAGAAGGAGCAGCGCAAGTCCGCTGCTCCCTGTGGCAGCCCGGCGATGGCGCGGAGCTTTCTTGAGTTTAGCCGGCGGATTCCCGATCTCGGCGCTTGCAATACCGGCGCGGGCCGCTAAAAGCCCGGTTAAAGGGCGCAAGCGAGTCCGTCAGGTCTCATCATCCTCCACCAGGAACCGTGCATGAAACTCTTCGCGGGCAATTCCAACAGGGTGCTGGCCGAAGCGGTCGCCCGGTACCTCAACGTCCCGCTGGGCAAAGCCACGGTCAGGCGCTTCGCCGACCAGGAAATCTTCGTCGAAATCCAGGAAAACGTGCGCGGCGAGGATGTCTTCATCCTGCAATCGACCTCGTTCCCAACCAACGATCATTTGATGGAATTGCTCATCATGATCGATGCCTTCATGCGTTCCTCGGCCAAGCGCATCACGGCGGTCATCCCCTATTTCGGCTACGCCAGGCAGGACCGCCGCGCCTCCGGCCGCACGCCGATCTCGGCCAAGCTGGTCGCCAACATGATCACCCGCGCCGGTGTCGACCGCGTTCTGACGCTTGACCTGCATGCCGGCCAGATCCAGGGCTTCTTCGACATTCCGACCGACAATCTGTTTTCCGTGCCGGTGATGGCCCGCGACGTGAAGGCCAAATACAAGCAGCTCGGCAACGTCGTGGTGGTCTCGCCCGACATTGGCGGCGTGGTCCGCGCCCGTGCGCTGGCCAAGCGCTTCGATGCGCAACTGGCCATCGTCGACAAGCGCCGCGAGCGTCCCGGCGAATCGGAAGTCATGAACATCATCGGCGCGGTCGCCGGCAAGGATTGCCTGCTTATCGACGACATCGTCGATTCCGGCGGCACGCTGTGCAACGCCGCCGATGCGCTGCTGGCCAACGGCGCCACCAGCGTCACCGCCTATATCACGCACGGCGTGCTGTCGGGCGGCGCGGTTGCCCGCATCAGCGGTTCGAAGCTCCAGGAACTGGTGATCACCGATTCCATCCAGCCGACGCAGGGCGTGCTCGATGCTCCCAACATCCGCGTCATCTCGATCGCCGACCTGATGGGCGAAGCCATTTCGCGCACCGCGACCGAAGAATCGGTGTCGAGCCTGTTCGACTAGAGCAATTCCAGGAAAAGTGTGAAGCGGTTTTCCGTCTAGAACTGCGACAAAGAGTTAGAGCAGATCGCCGTTTCCGTGAAACGGTGAGATGCTTCTAGAACAGCACCTGCCGTTACGGCGCAGAGCTTTCCAACCGAACCGGCCCGATCAGGCGACGAGCGACCTCGACGCTCTCTCGTGCGCCGCGCATATAGCCGCGCGGCGAGGTCCCCAGCATGCGCTTGAACATGGTGATGAAGGCCGGCACGCTGTCATAGCCGAGATCGAGCGCCACCCTGGTGATCGGCTCGCCGTCCGCCAGCCTGGGCAGCGCCGCGAACAGGCAGGCCTGCTGGCGCCATGTTGACAGCGACAGGCCGGTCTGGCGCTGGAAGGCGCGCGTGAACGAACGCCGGCTCATGCCGGCTGCATCGGCCCACTCGTCGATCGTCGCGTGCGGCGACGGTGCCGCGACGAAGCGCCGGCACAGCGCCGACAGCCTTGGATCGGACGGGAATGGCAGCCCGAGAGGCCGTTCCGGCAAGGTCGGGATTTCGTGCAGCAAAAGGTTCATGATCAGCCCACCGCGTCCTTCCAGAACGCCGCCTTGCGGCAGCTTTTCCGATTCCACGATCAGGCTGTGCATCAGGTCGGTGACGCCGACGACGCGCAAGCCTTCAGGCAGCCCGGGGATCGCCTGAGGCATGACATAAACCGAACGCATCGAGACATCGCCCAGCATCTCGACGGAATGCTCGGTGCCGGCTGGAATCCACATCGCGTGGTCGGGCGGCACCATCCAGCGCCCGTACCGCGTCGTCACCAGCACCACGCCGACAAGCGCATGCAAGAGCTGGCTGCGGCTGTGGCGGTGCTGCGGCACGCGGTAGCCGTCCGGATATTCGGTCGGCAGTGCCACCGCCGGCCCGGCCACTTGCTCAAGCCATTGCCAACGGCTCTCGTGCAACTGGCCGAGATTGGCATTGCCGACGTGAAAGACTTCTTTGCCGTGCGGCATCCGATATGGCCCACTTGCGAAACTATTGGACCAAACCACGAAAGAAGTCGTGTCGCAAGCGGCTTATAAGGCACCGTCCCCAGGCGCCCCACAGGAGCGTCCGACAAGGCGGCCGCAGGAGCGTCCGTCAACTGCCTGCGGGTGTGCCCGCCAAAAAGACCACGGAGCCTACCTTGACCGATACGACAGCCGCCAGCGTCGCCCCACCGGCGACCACCAGTCACGCTTCAGCCCAGGCGACGGCCTTCACCGTCATCCTGGCGGTGAGCTTCTGCCATTGCATCAACGATATCATGCAGTCGCTGCTGTCGGCCATTTACCCGCTCCTGAAAGAGAATTATGGCCTCGATTTCTGGCAGATCGGCTTGTTGACCTTCACCTTTCAGGTGACGGCATCGCTGCTGCAGCCTGTGATCGGCATGATCACCGACAAGCGGCCGATGCCCTATTCGCTGCCCTACGGCATGGCGGCATCGCTGATCGGCCTGATCGTGCTCGCCTATGCCGGGCATTATTCGCTGCTGCTGATCGGCGCCTCGCTGATCGGCATCGGCTCGGCGATCTTCCATCCGGAATCCTCGCGCATCGCCCGCTTCGCCTCCGGCGGCCGCTTCGGCTTGGCGCAGTCGCTGTTCCAGGTTGGCGGCAATTTCGGCCAGTCCATGGGGCCGCTGCTGGCGGCCTTCATCGTCGTGCCGTTCGGCCAGACCAGCATTTCCTGGTTCGCCGTCGGCTCGCTGATCGGCATCATCGTTTTGTGGCAGGTCGGCGGCTGGTACAGCCGGCTGCGTGCCGCGCAGGGCACCCGCAAGGCGGCGAGCTTCGTTTCGCCTTTCCCGCGCCGCAAGGTGACGAATGCATTGATCGTGCTGACATTGCTGGTGCTGAGCAAGAATGCCTACATCGCCAGCCTCGCCAGCTACTACACCTTCTATTCCATGCATAAGTTCGGCGTTTCGGTGCAGATGTCGCAGGTCATGCTGTTCCTGTTCCTCGGTGCCTCGGCGCTGGGCATCCTGCTCGGCGGCCCGTTCGGCGACCGCTATGGGCAAAAGGCGATGATCTGGTTCTCCATCGTCGGCGTGCTGCCTTTCACGCTCGCCCTGCCCTACGCCAATCTGGAATGGACAATGGTGCTGACGGTGCTGATCGGCCTGATCCTGTCCTCGGCCTTCTCGAACATCGTCGTCTTTGCGCAGGAGCTCGTGCCGGGCCGCGTCGGCATGATCGCCGGCATCTTCTTCGGCTTCGCCTTCGGCATGGGCGGCATCGCGGCGGCCGTGCTCGGTATCGTCGCCGATATGAAGGGCATCGATTTCGTCTTCCAGATCTGCTCGTATTTGCCGTTTCTTGGATTGCTCACCGTGTTCCTGCCGAACATGAAGGAAGCGCGCAAGGCGCAGGCGGCCGCCTAGATCAGGCGGATCTGAACCCACAAACTGCACCCGCCTGAGGGCGGGTGCTTTGTAGTCTCTTCGGAAGCGCCTTACGCCTTGAAGAAGGCCAGCAGGTCGGCGTTGATGACGTCCGCATGGGTCGTGGCCATGCCGTGCGGGAAGCCCTTGTAGACCTTGAGTTCGCCCTTCTTGAGCAGCTTGATCGTCAGCAGCGCCGAGTCGGCGATGGGAACGATCTGGTCGTCGTCGCCGTGCACGACCAGCACAGGCACGTCGATCGCCTTCAGATCCTCGGTGAAGTCGGTTTCCGAGAAGGCCTTGATGCAATCATAATGCGCCTTGGTGCCGCCCATCATGCCCTGGCGCCACCAATTGTCGATGACGCCCTGCGATACCTCCGCACCCGGACGATTGAAGCCGTAGAACGGACCTGATGGAATGTCGCGGAAGAACTGGGCGCGATTGGCTGCCTGGGCGGAGCGGAAGCCATCGAAAACCTCGATCGGCAAGCCGTCGGGATTGGCCGCGGTCTTGAGCATGATTGGCGGTACCGCGCCGATCAGCACTGCCTTGGCGACACGGCCGCCGGCGCCATATTGAGCGACATAACGTGCCACTTCGCCGCCGCCGGTCGAATGGCCGACATGAATGGCGTTCTTGAGACCCAGATGGGCGGCAAGTTCCGCCACATCGGCGGCATAGGTATCCATCTCGTTGCCGATATCCGTCTGGGTCGAGCGGCCGTGACCTCGGCGATCATAGGCAATGACACGGTAGCCCTGTGACAGGAAGAACAGCATCTGGGCGTCCCAATCGTCGCTGCTCAACGGCCAGCCGTGATGAAAGACGACAGGCTGCCCGGTCCCCCAGTCCTTGTAGTAAATCTGCGTTCCGTCCTTGGTGGTGATCGTGCCGCTACCGGAGCTGGGCTTGGTTTGCGAGGTCATCTCAATCTCCTTCTGGTTATTTCCGCGATAAACAATATCGCGATAACGATATAGCTAACGGAGCCCAAAACCCTTGTCTACAAAAATATGTATCGCGATATCATTTTTCGTGGTATCGAATTGATGCCCATATTGGCAAAAGGAATGCGCCGTGCCTCTCCCGTTGGACAATCAGCTCTGTTTCACGCTCTATGCCACCAGCATGGCGATCAACCGCACCTACAAGCCGATGCTGGACGAGATGGGCATCACCTATCCGCAGTACCTGGTGCTGAACGCACTTGGAGAGGCCTATGGGATGTCGGTCGGCACCATCGCCAACCGGTTGGCTTTGGAATCGAGCACCGTCACGCCGCTGGTGAAGCGAATGGAGCAAGCCGGGCTGGTGACCCGCCAGCGCAGCCAGACCGACGAACGCCAGGTGCAGGTCGACCTGACATCAGCCGGGCGCGCGCTGCTGGTCCAGTGCAACTGTCTGAACGAGACCTTGGTCGAACGCTCGGGCATGACGCTGGCCGAGCTCGATGCCTTGAACCGGCAGATCCAGGCGCTACGCGCCGCGTTGATCGGCGACCGGTAGCCGGCCCGGCCTTCTCGACGGTCGGACCTCACCCGCCGGCCTCTGCCCGCGAGATGCATCCTCGAAGACATTCGCGGATCGAACGCGACGACTGCGTCAGGGCGCGTCGCCCAGATAGATGCGGTGGAGATCGTCACGCGCTGCAAGGTCGGCCGCCGGCCCTTCGAGCGCCACGCGGCCGGTGTCAAGAACATAGCCGCGCTGTGCGTAGGCAAGCGAGAGAGCCGCATTCTGCTCCGCCAGCAGAAAGGCCGTCCCTTTCTCCCGGTTAAGGCGCGCGATGATCGCGAAGATTTCCTGAACGATGCGCGGTGCGAGCCCCATGGAGGGCTCGTCGAGCAGGACGAGCCTTGGTTGCGTCAACAACGCCCGGCCGATGGCCAGCATCTGCTGTTCGCCGCCGGACGCAAGCCCGGCATGCGTGCGCCGCTTGTCGCGCAGGCGTGGAAACCAGCCGTAGACGTCGTCGAGCTGACGCTGCAGCTCCTTGCGGCTTGGCCGGTGCAGAAATGCGCCGGTCAAGAGGTTCTCCTCGACCGTCAGATGCGAGAAGACATGGCGCCCTTCCATGACGTGGACGATGCCCCGCGTTGCCAGTCTGTTGGCCGCAAGCCCGAGAATATCCTCACCGTCGAGGCGAATATGCCCCCGGCCCACCTTGGCCCGATCGGCGCTGGCCAGGCCCGAAATCGCCTTGAGCACAGTACTCTTGCCGGCACCGTTCGCTCCAAGCAAAGCAACGATTTCGCCGTTGCCGATCGTCAGCGACACATCGGCGACGGCCAGAATGGCGCCCCCATAGACGACTTCGATGCCCGACACTTCGAGAAGGGTGTCCTGATCAGCCGCCGGGGCGACGGGCTTCGATGTCGTGGTCATGGCGTTTCTCCTTATCGTGGGAAACCGTCAAAGCGGCCGCCGCGTCCTGTCAGTTGCTGCCGATATCGCGGGGCGTAATTCCATGCTCCTTGGCATAGGCCTCGGATTTCGCGTCGATCAACGGACGCAGCGTTGTGCGATCGGCCTGCACCCAGTCGCTGACGAGAGACCATTTGGACCCGTTCCATTGCTGCACGCGCACCGCGCCGCCGCCCTCATGGTCCGCGGGCGTCAGTTGGAGGTTCTGCACCAGGCCTCGGAAACCTGCCCTTTCAAGGGCTGCGTCATCAAGCTTCAGGTGCTCCAGCGCCCACTGGCCTTCTTCTCCGGTGATCGGGCGGTTGCCGAACTTGGCCTGGGCCTGCCGAACGATCTCCACAGAGAGCAGGGCGCCGACGAGACCTGAATTGTAATAGACGCTGCCGAAGGCCTTGGTATCGCGCAGGTCGGACTTGCCGGCGTCGATGATGTCCTTCTTCAAACGCTCGTGGATCTTGAAGTCGGCGCCGGCCGGATAAGGCGTCAGCGCCAGATATCCCTCCGCCGCTTCGCCGGCCGGGATCACGTCTTCCTCGGACGAAGCCCAGACATCGCCGATGATGTGGTCGGCGGGAAAGCCGAAACGCACCGCGGTCTTGATGGCTACCGGCGTCGAAACCCCCCAGGTTCTCAGGAACACCCAGTCCGGCTTTGCTTCGCGGACCTGCCGCCACTGCGAGGATTGTTCGCTGCCCGGATCGGCAACGGGAATCTGGATATTCTCGAAACCGTATTTCTTTGCCAGAAGGGCGAGCGGATCAAGCGTCTCGCGGCCATAGGCGCTGTCATGGTAGACGGTGGCGATCTTCTTTCCCTTGAGCTTGTCGAAGCCGCCTTCGCGCTCGGCAACATAGTTCACGACCGCCGACGCCTCGCTGTAGAAGGTCACCATGACCGGAAAGATATAGGGGAACACACGCCCGTCGGTGGCCTCGGTGCGACCGTAGGCAAGTGTTACCAGCGGTATCTTGTCCGCGGCCGCGCGGTCGGAAAGTGCATAGGCGGCAGGCGCGCCGTTCGGGAAATAGGCGGCGACCGGAGCGCCGTTCAGCCCGTGCTTGAAGCGCTCATAGCATTCGATGCCCTTTTCGGCCGTCCATTCCGTCTCGCATTCCTGCCAGGCAATCTTGACGCCGTTTATGCCGCCTTCGACTTCGTTGATATAGCGGTAATCATCGATCTGCCCGGCCCAGATGGAAGCGCCCGACGCCGCATAGGGGCCGACGCGATAGCTGGCGATCGGGAAAAACTGTTTGTCGCTGTCGGGACCCGGCTGGGTTTCAACGGCCTTGGCTGCACTGGCAAGCAGCAGCAACGAAGTGGCAGCCGCCAGGGCAGCGCGCAAGAGCTTTTGGTGCATGGCGAGCTTTTGGTGCATGGTGAACTCCTGTTTCAGGCAAGGAGGGGCACGACGCCCCTCCCCCGGTGGGACTATCAAGTGGAATATCAATTGGTTTCGGTATCTGGCGTACGCGGTGCGATGCCGTGTTCCTTGGCATAGGCGGCGGCTTGCTGCTCGATCAGCGGCCGTAGCGCTTCGTGGTCGGCCTTGATCCAGTCGGTCTGGAGAACCCACTTCTTGCCATCCCAGCTCTGGATGCGGGCAGCGCCGCCGCCTTCATGGTCAAGCGGCGTGATCTGGATCGGCTGCAGCAGGCCGACAAAGCCGATCTCCTTGAGACGGTTTTCGTCGATGGTCAGATGCTCGAAGGCCCACCGGCCTTCCTCGCCATTCAGGGGACGAGCGCCAAACTTCTTGTAGCCGGTGCGGAGCGCCTCCACGGCGAGCGCGGCATTGACCAGACCGACATTGTAATTGACGGCGCCGAAATACTTCTGATCGCGCAGGTCGGACTTGCCGGCGTCGAGAATGAATTTCTTGAGCCGCTGATGGATCTCGAAATCGGCCCCCGCCGGATAAGGCGCAAGGGCGGAATAGCCGATCGCCGCCTTCCCGGCCGGGATGACGTCGGATTCGGAGCCGGCCCAGACGTCGCCGATGATATGATCGGCCGGAAAGCCGAAGCGGGCTGCCGTCTTGATGCCCACCACGGTGGAGACACCCCAGGTGCGCAAGAACACCCAGTCCGGCTTCAGCTCATGGACCTGGCGCCATTGCGGCGACTGTTCATTGCCTGGATCGGCGACGGGGATCTGGATGTTCTCGAAGCCGTATTTCTTGGCGAGCAGGTCGACAGCGGGCTGGGTGGCACGCCCATAGGCGCTGTCGTGATAGACGGTTGCTATCTTCAAGCCCTTGAGCTTATCGAACCCACCGACCTTGGACGCGATATAGTTGATGCCGGTCGAGGCCTGGCTGTAATAGCTGAACAGCAGCGGGAAGGCATACGGGAACACCCTGCCGTCGATGGATTCGGTGCGCCCACCGGCCGGATCGATCAGCGGGATCTTGTCGGCGGCAGCCTTCTCGAGCAGCGCATAGGTCGCGGGCGTGCCGTGCGTGAAGAAGAAAGCGATCGGCGAACCATCCTTGCCGCCCTTGACCCGCTCGTAGACCTCGACAGTCCGGTCCGGGCTCCACTCGGTCTCGAACTCTTCGTAGTTGAGTTTTATCCCGTCGATGCCGCCCTCGACCTCATTGATATAGCGGAAATAGTCCCTTTCGCCTGCCCACCAGAGTTCGCCCGAAGAGGCGTAGGCACCGACACGATAGGTCGGCAGCGGGATATATTGCGACACATCCGCGGCGTTGAGCGTGGCGGGGCTCGCCACGAAGGCGCCACCCGCCAAAAGCGCGGCAATGATCAGTTTCTTCACGTCTGTCTCCTGATTTTGAGCCGCGCAAGGCGGCGATTGCCTAAATCTCCACGCTGTCTTTGCAGCAAGCGGGCTAGTCCCTCCGGTTCCTTGATGAGAAACCAGAGGATGAGGACCCCGAAGATCACCTTCTGGATGTTTTGAAGCAGTCCGGCGTCGACATGGCCGCCGAGCAGCCGCTGGAACAGCCAGTCGAGCGCCAGCGGCAACAGGCTGACGAAGGCGGCTCCGAAATAAGCGCCGCGAATGGTGCCCATGCCGCCAATGATGATGATGAAGAGTATCTGGTAGGATCGCGTCAGGCCGAAGCTCTGCACGCTGGCCGATCCGAGATACGCAAATGCCCAGAGTGCGCCCGCAATGCCCAAGATGAAGCTCGATACGGCGAAGGCCTGGAGTTTCGCGCGCAGGATCGGCACGCCGATCACGGCCGCTGCCGTATCCATGTCGCGGATGGCCATCCAGTTGCGACCGGTCTGGCTGCGCACGAGATTGTAGGAAAGCCAGGTCAGCACGGCGACGCTGGCGAGCGTCAGGTAATAGCGTCCGTGCGGGCTGTTGAGATCGATGCCGAAGACGGACAGACCCGCTGGAAGCGAGATCGTGGCGGACGGATCACCGTTGTAGAACCACGGAAATTTGAGAAACAGCCATTCGAAGAAGAACTGCGCGGCAAGCGTGCTGACGATCAGATAGAAACCCTTGATGCGGGTCGAGGGAAAGCCGAAGGCGAACCCGACCGCGCCGGCGACGATGCCGGCTGCTATCAGTGCCAATGGCAGCGGCAGTTCGGGCAGCCGCAGCTGGAAGGCAAATGCCGCATAGGCGCCCACCATCATGAACGCACCGGCGCCGAGCGATATCTGGCCGGCATAACCCGTCAAAAGGTTGAGGCCGAGACCTGCCAGCGACAGAATAAGGAACGGCACGGCGATAGCATTGATCCAGTATTCCGTGGCGAGGAAAGGTAGGGCAACAATGAGGGCAGCCGCGGCTATGCCGACCAGTGTCCGGGTGCTTGCGCCCTCGCCTATGCCGCCGGTAAGCCGGAGTTCAATATCGGACATGATTCAGACTCTTTCGATTTTCTGTTCGCCAAACAGACCGGCGGGGCGGATGAAGAGGAAGGCGAGCGCCAGCGCATAGGCAAACCAGGGCGTGATGCCGCCGCCGAGGAAGGGGCCGATATAGGTTTCGGCTAGGCTTTCCGTTGCACCGACAACGAGCCCGCCGACGATGGCGCCGGCGATAGAGGTGAAGCCGCCGATGATGAGCACCGGCAGGGCCTTCAGCACCACCAGCGACAATGAGAACTGCACGCCCTGGCGGGCGCCCCAGAGCAGACCGGCCACAAGCCCGACGAGCCCCGCAATGGTCCAGACGATCTGCCAGATGCGGTTGACATCGATGCCGATGGAGAGAGCGGCGCGAGTATCGTCGGCCACGCCCCTGAGCTCAACTCCGAGGCGGGTCTTGTTGAACAGCAGCGACAGGGCCACCACCAGGACGAGCGCGACTGCGGCGGCGGTGAGATCAAACTGGCTGATCATGATGTCGCCGAGGAAGATCGGCAGATCCTCGATGCCGAGATCGAGCGCCCTGACCTGCGACCCCATGAGCCCTTGGGCTGTCCCTTCGACGATGTAGGCCAGCCCGAGCGTCGCCATGAACAGCGTCATCGGGCTGCGGTTGACGAGCGGGCGCAGGATCAGCCTCTCGATCCCGACTGCCATCAGCGCAAGCACGACCACCGTGATCGCCAGCGCCACCAGCACCGGCACACCCTGATCGGTCAGCGACACGAAGGTCAGGGCTGCAAACAGCAGGATGGACCCCTGCGCGTAGTTGAAGACGCCGGAGGCCTTGTAGATAAGCACGAAGCCGATGGCGACGAGCGAGTACATCGTGCCCGCCAGCAGGCCGCCGATGAGGGTTTCGAGAAACATGTTCATGCGGCGATCTCAACCTTGTCGTGGCCCAGATACGCGGCGATGACCTCGGGATTGTCGCGAATGGTATCCGGCGCGCCATCGGCCAGCTTGCGCCCATAATCGAGCACGACGACATGGTGAGCGAGCTTCAGCACGATGCCGATATCGTGCTCGATCAGCACGATCGTCAGCTTCAGGTCGCGGTTCAGCCTGGCAATGATCTGCGCGATTTCCTGTTTCTCGGCGCTGTTCATGCCTGCCAGCGGTTCATCGAGAAGCAGCAGGCGGGGAGCCGCGACAATGGCGCGCGCTAGTTCGACCTTCTTCTGCACGCCGTAGGGCAGCAAGGCCACGGTGGTCTCGGCATGCCGCTCCAGATCGAAGAGGCGCAGGACTTCATGGGCGCGCTCGCGGAAACGGCTCGCCTCGGCGCGTGCGCGCGGCAAAAGCAGTGCTTCTTCCAGGAGCGTTGCGCGAGCATGCCTGGACAGGCCGGCAATGACATTGTCGGCGACACTCATTCCCGAAAACAGCGCGTTGTTCTGGAACCCGCGGCCGATGCCGCGGCGCGCGGCCTCCAGCGGCTGCATCCGATGGAAATGTTCGCCCTCGAAGATGATCTCGCCTGAATCGGGAACATAGACGCCGTTCAGTATGTTCAGCAGCGAGCTTTTTCCCGCCCCATTCGGGCCGATCAGGGCGCAGATTTCCTGAGGCGCCACCTCGAAACTTAGATCGGAGATCGCCTTCACGCCTTTGAATGCGAGGGAGATGTTCTTGACTTCCAATGCGGGTGCGGATGGCGTTGTCATGAATTCAGCGCTCCATGGTGGCTAACAGAGGCAAAGTCCGACGGTCCGGCGGCGCGGGCCGCTTTCCCTCCGGCGCCGTGCAGGGATGATGTCAGGCCGGTTCGGATTGGCGGGCATGCCCTTCGGTCAAGGTTGATTGCGCCGCGGCCTCGTCGCGCTTGACGCGTTCGATGTCGCGGAAGCGATGGGCCGGATGGTTTGCCGGCAGATAGGGGCCTTCGCCGAACAGCTTTTCGCGCAGTGTGCCCTCGCGATACTGCGTCGCGTAGACCCCGCGCTTCTGCAGTTCCGGCACGACGTATCCGATGACGTCGGCAAAGCTGTCATGCGCCAGCGCATAAGCCAGGTTGAAGCCGTCGATGTCGGTTTCCTCGACCCACTCCTGCAGAAGATCGGCGATCGTCGATGGCGATCCCACGAAAAGCGGCCCGAGACCGCCAATGCCGCCCCATTTTGCAAGCTCTTCGATGGACCAGACCTTGTCGCCTCCGGCCAGATGCTCGACGGCGGAGATGATCGCGTTTGTCTTGACCTTCTTGACCGTATCCGTCGGTTTGTAGTGTCCGAAATCGATGCCGGTCCAGCCAGACATCAGGACCAGGGCGCCGTCATAGGAGGCGTGGTTCGCGTAATCCTGATATTTAGCCCGTGCCTTTTCGTCGGTTTCATCGACGATGATGGTTGCCATCGCGTAGATCAGCACCTTTTTCGGATCGCGACCCTGCTCGGCGGCGCGCTTGCGGATTTCCGCGACATAGGCGCGGGTGGCATCCTTCAGAGGCGTCGAGATGAACACGCATTCGGCGTGGCCGGCGGCGAACTGCTTGCCGGCACCCGAGGCGCCGGCCTGGAAGAGAACGGGCGTGCGCTGTGGCGAAGGTTCGCATAGGTGAAAGCCCGGCACATCGAAATATTTTCCCTTGTGGCCGATCTCGTGGATTTTTGTCGGATCGGCAAATATCCCGCGCTCCTTGTCGCGCAGCACGGCTCCCTCTTCCCAACTGCCCTCGAACAGCTTGTAGAGGACTTCGACATATTCGGTTGCAACGTCATAACGATTGTCGTGGCTGCGCAGCCCGCCCTGGCCGATGTTCTTGGCCCCGCTCTCCAGATAGGACGTGACGATGTTCCAGCCGATACGGCCCTTGGTATGGTGGTCCGCCGTCGAGAGGCGGCGTGCGAAGGTGTAGGGATGCTCAAAGCTCGTCGAAGCCGTGATGCCGATGCCGAGATGTTTGGTGGCCAAGGCGATCGGGTTGGCGAGCTGCAACGGATCGTTCACCGGGATTTGCACGCCTTGCAGCAACGCATTGTCGAGGTTGCCCTTGTAGACATCATAATAGCCGATCACATCGGCGATGAAGACGGAGTCGAAGAACCCGGCCTCCAAAAGCCTGGCGAGATCTGTCCAATACTCCAGATCCTTGTAGTCCCAGGACCGGTCACGCGGGTGGCGCCAGAGGCCGGGCGACTGGTGACCGACGCAGTTCATTTCGAAGGCATTGAAGCGGATGGTCTTGCTCATTGTCGGTTCCGGAATCCTGCAAGCAATCGTGGTTGAGCTGGCAGGGTAGGGCCGGGAGCCAAATATCAAAGTAAATATATGGTTTTAATAGACTAATCTAGGGAATAGCATTCCTCGATCGAGCCGTTTCGCGGAAGCAAGGTGTTTTGCGCGAGATCCCCATCAGGAAAAAGTAGACGCAATCACCTTGCCGCCGGTGGCGATCTTGACCCGGTCCGCCAAGCGGATGGTGCGATGATCCTCACGGCGATGTCGGGCTGATCTGTCGCCGGCCTTCTCCACGTGGTCGTCTTTGGTGCCGGGCCGCGTCTCGACATCCGCCGCGGCTCAGCCCGCTGACGGTGTTCCTGCCGATATGAAGCAGGCCAGAAACTGGAAGCCGGCGCGGCGCTCAGATGAAGTCAGCTAGACTTCGGCTTTTGGCCCGTCGCGGCCAAATAGCGGCCTAAGCTCTAAGCCAAATGCCACCGCCCACACGTCATCATGCGGACTTAAGCACGGCAAATGACCGTTTGCGCATGGCCCGCTTTGCCTGGAAACTGACGGCGGGAGCGGGGCGGCCGACATGGAAGCCCTGGATCTTGTCTATGCCGAATTCGCGCATCAAGACCATCTGCTCGTCGGTTTCCACCCCTTCGACCAGGATCTTGTGGCCGCGATTTCGGACCAGGGTGATAATGTCCTGCAGCATTGCCTTGCCGCTCGGGGAACTGCAGTCGTGAAGAAACGAGCGGTCGATCTTCACCGTATCGAAATCGATCAGGCGAAGCCACGAAAGACCCGCGAAGCCCGTCCCGAAATCATCGAGCCATATCTTGATCCCGAGCAGCTTCAGGTCGCTGATGCAGCGCAGGATGTCCGAATGCATCTCCATCTCCAGCCCTTCGGTGATCTCGAAGGCCAGTCTGCTGCCGGCGACGCGGGTCTCGCCCAGAATGGTCGCAACAGACGTTGCGAAGCCCGGTGTCTTAAGCTGGATCGGGGAGACGTTGACACTGACGACATGGACGTGATCGTCTGCCAGGAGCTCGGCGCACACTGTCCTTATCGCCCAGCGCCCGAGTTCCAGGATCGCGCCGGTTCGTTCGGCGACGGGAATGAACAGGCTGGGCGGAACCGATGTGCCGTCCAGCATCTTGAGGCGCATCAGAGCCTCCACCGCTTCGACCCGGTCCGATTTGACATCCTGGATGGGCTGATAAACGAGTGAAACGAGATTCTGGCCGATCGCGATCTTCAGCAAGGCCGCAATGTTCTCACTCTCGTCGCTGCTTTGCGGATCGGTTGGATCGAACAGCCGGGCACAATTTCGGCCGCCGGCTTTTGCCAGATAGAGAGCGCGATCGGCCTCGTGGATGATCTTCTCCAGCTTGGCCCCGGTCTGCGTCCTGGTGAATGCGGCGCCAACGCTCACCGTTACGATCGAGACGCCGTCGCGCCGGAGCTCGTGGGTAAGCGCCAGGTTCTCCACCGTGCTGCAAATGGCTTCCGCGATGTTCAGGATCTGCTCTTTTGTCTCCATGCGCGCCAGGACGATGAACTCTTCGCCGCCGTAGCGGCCTATGGAACCATTATACTGTTTGATCATCTCGCTAAGGGCATTGGCGACATGGATCAGGCAGCGGTCGCCTTCCTGATGGCCGTAGCAGTCGTTGAATTTCTTGAAGAAGTCCACGTCGATGAGGATCGCCCCGAAGCTGGTGCCGACCTTTTGCCAATCGCTCCAGTAGTCCCGCAGCTTCTCGTCGATCGCGCGCCGGTTCTCCAGACCTGTAAGCGGATCGGTCCGCGACAATCTCAGCAGGGCCTTGCCGCGTTCGGTCGCCTCATTGTGCTGGATCTTGGCTTCCAGGGCATTCAGAAAGACGTTGTAGCGTTCCTCATTTAGTTTCCAGTTCACATACGAGGTGAACGTGAAACAAGAAACATAGAAAGCCCCAAAAACCATTTTGTATGTGAGGGTTGAAGGAACAAAGTAGTTTACAATGTAAAGTATACATAAAATTATTGCAGAAGTTACGATAGAAAGCTTGAAATTGAACGTAAAGAAAAGATTGGCGCTCATCATGAATATGGTCCCAAAGACCATATAGTAAGAGACACTTTCCTTGTCCGCGCCCATAATCGCCGGACACAGCCAACCAACATAGCCAAAGATAATGGCCCCGGCGCAGGTCACGTCGAGCCATTCCGTCCCGACGCCATGGCGAAGCTGCGCTTCCAGGATCAAAAGCGCGCTCAATCCGACCGTGAAGCGCGCCGTGATCGTATAGGCGGCCACATCCGGGATCAGCAGCAGATCGGTTGCCGAAAACAAGAGATAGATCGCAACCGCGATCCAAAGCCCTGGCCTGGCTTCCCCTCTTCGCGTCGCCTGCGCTTCCGTGCGGTAAAGGGTGCGAAGCTCGTCGGCCCCCAGTTCGTAGCGCGGCTCGTACGGCTCCGCATCAACCGCATCGACCAATACGGAGGACAGGTGTTCGTTCATCACAATAGACCCCGTTTGAAAGGGATTTTGTTTTCCGAACTCATTTCCAGCTTCTGCCCCCACGCGGGCCGGCTCCTTGGACGCGACGGCGATTGCGACGCCGGGCAAACAAATGCAATCGCGCAAGACAAGTTTCCGTTAACTCGAACCCGGAATTCGGGCCGAAAGCCGTCTAAAGAGGAACATGGTTGGCGGGAAATTAATCATAACGATAAAATGCCGTCGGCCCGACATTGGCAAAGGGAGCATTCTACGCAATAAGTTAACCGACTGTTAACTATGGAGTGATGGCGTGCAGACCGTTCTTGATGGCAAAAGCTTGATTACTGCCGAGATGCTCGCCGGCACGCTGCCTCGGGGAAAGCTCGAGCATCATGGCGAAGCGTTCGAAACCGCGCGTGCTGAGCTGGCCCTCATTCTCCACGCGACACAGCAGCAGGTCGAACAGGACAAGAACCCGGCCGAGATCGTCGGTCGCTTGCTGTCCTTTCTGAATGGCCTGCATTCCAAGGTTCATCCCGACGTCTGGCATGCGTTGATACCGGTCGCGCAGAACCATCCGATCCTGAAGTATTTTCTCGAGGATCCGCTGACGCACTGGTCCTTCACCAAGCCCAGGGGCTATTCCGGCGACGCGCAGTTGCTTGATTACATCTATTGCGATCCGCATGTGGCAGAGAGCGTGGCCAACGCCTCGGAGATCGGCAAGGCCCTGTACAGCCATACCCAGAACGTACCGTCATGCGTCGCCGCACGGGAGCGGCGCGATCTCTTGACCCGATATGTCGATCAGATCGCGGCCAAGAATGGACCGGAAACCGAGGTCCTGGCGATCGCGGCCGGCCATTTGCGGGAAGCCAATCGTTCGGTCGCCCTGACGGAGGGCCGGCTCAAGCGCTGGGTTGCGCTCGACCAGGACCCCCAGAGCGTTGGGCTTATCGCGCGCGACTTCCAGGGCACCGCGGTCGAAGCCATCGACGGCTCGGTGCGAACCGTGCTCACGCGAGGCCACAAGCTCGGCAAATTCGACTTCATCTATGCCTCCGGCCTTTACGACTACCTCGCCCACAACGTCGCCGTGAAACTCACGAAGACCTGCCTGCAGATGTTGAAGCCGAACGGCACCTTCCTGTTTGCGAACTACGCCGAGGGCACGCCTGACGCCGGCTACCGGGAGACATTCATGGACTGGGTGTTGCTGCTGAGATCGGAGATCGATATGTGGAACATCGTCAATGCCAGCGTCGACCGCAACACCGTCGAGGCGCAGGTGTTCTTCGGCGAGAACCGCAACGTGCTTTATGCCGTCATCGAAAAGCGCGGATAGCGACCGCCTGGACTGCACCAGGCCGGGCGTGCCTTTGGCTTGCACCTCCGGCCGCCTTCCGCTATAGAGCCGCCACCCGCGTAGACACCCTTGGAGGCAACGCGGCGGAAGGCCGCCTTCCCGCATGATCCCGAAAAGTGGATTCCGGTTTTCGGACCAGATCATGCATGGGTATGTCGGCTTTCGACGTTTACGGTCCAGGCACTCTGCCCACCGTGAGCGCTCCAGAACAAACCGAAAGGAAATGCCATGAGCCACGACACTTACGAGCTCAAGGCCGAAGCACGCGAACAGGTCGGTAAGGGGTCCGCCCGTGCAGTTCGCCGCAACGGTAAAGTGCCTGCAGTAATCTATGGTGACAAGCAGCCTCCCCTGGCTATCGCGCTCACCTACAAGGACATCTACTACAAGATCCATGGCGGCGGGTTTCTGACCACGATCGCCACGATCGATGTCGACGGCAAGAAGATCCAGGTCCTGCCGAAGGACTTCCAGCTCGACCCGGTCAAGGATTTCCCTGTCCATGTCGACTTCCTGCGCATCGGCAAGGACACCCAGGTCAATGTCGACGTGCCTGTCCACTTCATCAATGAAGACAAGTCGCCCGGCATCAAGCGCGGCGGCGTGCTCAACATCGTGCGTCACGAAGTCGAGTTCCACTGCCCGGCCAATGCGATCCCGGAGTTCATCACCGTCGATCTCACCGGCGCCAACATCGGCGACTCGATCCACATCTCGGCGGTCAAGCTGCCGGCTGGCGTCAAGCCTGTGATCTCCGACCGCGACTTCACCATCGCGACCATTGCCGGTTCGTCGGCGATGAAGCCGGAGACGGAAGAGACGGCTGAAGCGGCTGCACCTGAAGCGGCTCCTGCCGCCGAAGAGAAGTAACTCTTTCCCGCCCGGAGCAGACGATGCTTGTCTTTGCAGGCCTCGGCAATCCGGGCGCGAAATACGCCAGCAACCGCCACAATGTCGGTTTCATGGCGGCGGACGCAATCGCCCGCCGCCATTCCTTTTCGCCCTGGACGAAGAAATTCCAGGGCCTGATTTCTGAAGGCACGCTCGGCGGCGAAAAAATCGTCCTGATCAAGCCGCAGACCTTCATGAACCTGTCCGGCCAGTCGGTCGGCGAAGCACTGCGCTTCTACAAGCTCGAGCTTTCCGCGCTCACCGTCTTCTATGACGAGATCGACCTTGCCGAAGGCAAGCTGCGCATAAAGACTGGCGGCGGTGCCGGCGGCCATAACGGCATTCGCTCGATCGACGGCCATGTCGGCAACGCCTATCGCCGCGTACGCATCGGCGTCGGCCATCCCGGCGTCAAGGAAATGGTCCAGCACCATGTGCTCGGCGATTTCGACAAGGCCGACCGCGAATGGCTCGAACCGCTGCTCGACGCGATCGCCGACAACGCCGCCATGATCGCCAAGGGCGACGAGTCCGGCTTCATGAACAAGACCAGCCTCGCCGTCCAGGGCAAGGCCGGCTCGCAACCGGAAAAGCCGGCACCGAAGCAGCCGGCGCAGAAGCAGCAAAGTCACGTCCGCCAGGCACGGCCGCAGCAGGTGCCAGCCAAGCTGCCGGAAAGCGGTCCAATGGCCGCCATGCTGAAGAAGCTGTTCGGCGGCAAGGACTGAGCATCAAGGGGACCGAAGGGCTTGACGTTGATCACCCCTATCGCCCATAGCCCTGATCAAATTTCTATTTTCCCGATAGGACCGAACAAAAATGGGTTTCAAATGCGGCATCGTTGGCTTGCCCAACGTCGGCAAGTCGACGCTTTTCAACGCGTTGACCAGAACGGCTGCGGCGCAAGCCGCCAACTATCCATTCTGCACCATCGAACCGAACACCGGCGAGGTGGCGGTGCCAGATCCGCGCCTGCAGAAGATCGCCGCGATCGCCAAGTCGAAGGAGATCATCCCGACCCGCATATCCTTCGTCGACATTGCCGGTCTGGTGCGCGGTGCCTCGAAGGGCGAAGGGCTGGGCAACCAGTTTCTCGCCAACATCCGTGAGGTCGACGCCATCGTGCATGTGCTGCGCTGCTTCGAGGATGACGACATCACCCATGTCGAGGGCCGCATCGACCCCGTCGCCGATGCCGAGACGGTCGAGACCGAGCTGATGCTCGCCGACCTCGACAGCCTCGAACGCCGCATCGTGCAATTCCGCAAGCGCGCCGGCAGCAAGGACAAGGAAGCGACGACCGTGCTGCCGCTGATGGAGGCAGCGCTCGAACTGCTGCAGGCCGGCAAGCCGACCCGCATTCTGCTCAAGGGTGTTTCGCCCGAAGATTTGCGCATCCTGCAGGGCTTGAACCTTCTGACCTCGCATCCCGTGCTCTATGTCTGCAATGTCGCCGAGGCCGACGCCGCCACCGGCAACGAGCACACCAGTGCCGTGGAAAACATGGCCACCGCCCAAGGCGCCGGCACCGTGGTGATCTCGGCGGCGATCGAGGCGGAAGTCGCCCAGCTCTCCGACGAGGAAGAAATGGAATTCCTGTCGTCGCTGGGCCTCGACGAACCCGGCCTGAACAAGGTCATCCGCGCCGGCTACGACCTGTTGCATCTCATCACCTATTTCACCGCCGGGCCGAAGGAGACGCGCGCCTGGACCATCCATAAGGGCGACAAGGCGCCACAGGCCGCCGGTGTCATCCACACCGATTTCGAGCGCGGCTTCATCCGCGCCCAGACCATCTCCTACAACGACTTCGTCACACTGGGCGGCGAAGTGGCGGCCAAGGAAGCCGGCAAGGCGCGCGACGAAGGCAAGGAGTATGTCGTCCAGGACGGCGACGTGCTGCTGTTCAAGTTCAACACCTGACGCCGGCCTGTCAGGCACCCAAACATCCGACGAGTAATCGGGGAAGCTTTCTCGGCGTGATCTTCCGATCCGGCCCGTGGCGATCGGTTGGGTCGCCACTTGTCTTGATTTTGTCACGTCACAGGTCTAAGCGGCAGAAGCACGGTCGGCGCTGACGTCGAGAACCGTGCAATCCAACACGACGCGTCAATCCGAACGCACCCTTTGGCCCCAGCAAGGGATACCAGGCGATGATCAAGGCCTTCGTCGTGGACAATGATCGCCTGCGCGTCGTCGACGATCTCCTGGCAAACAGCGAGACCATCGTCTGGGCGGACCTGTTCAACCCGACAAAGGAAGAGGAAGCGACGATCGAGAGCTGGCTCGGCGTTGCCATTCCGACGCGCGAGGAGATGGAGGAGATCGAGATTTCGAGCCGCCTCTATGTCGAGGACGGCGCCTATTTCATGACCGCCACCCTGCCCGCCCAGACCGAAATCGACGATCCCTTGATGTCGCCAGTTACCTTCGTGCTGGCCGGCACAAGGCTGATCACGGTGCGCTACCACGAGCCGAAGGCCTTCAAGACCTTTCCGCAGCGCGCCGAGAAGGTGGCGACCGGCTGCACCAGCGGCGACACCATCCTGATCGGCTTGCTGGAGGCGATCGTCGACCGTCTCGCCGACATTCTGGAACGCGCTGGCCGCGACATCGAGGCGATCTCGCGCGATATCTTCGAAGCGCGATCGACCAAGGTTTCCAAGCGCAATCGCGACTTCCAGGAACTCCTGAAAGCCATCGGCCGCAAGGAGGACATCGCGTCTTCGATCCGCGACAGCCTGATCTCGCTGCAGCGCCTGGCAGGCTTTTTCGCCCATGCCTCGACCCGCACCAAGATGAGCAAGGACACCAAGGCGCGCATCAAGACGCTGTCGCGCGATGTGCTGTCGCTGGCCGACCACGCCACCTTCCTGTCGCAGAAGATCTCCTTCCTGCTCGACGCCACCCTCGGCATGATCTCGATCGAGCAGAACGCCATCATCAAGATCTTCTCGGTCGCCGCCGTCATCTTCCTGCCGCCGACTTTGGTCGCCTCGATCTACGGCATGAATTTCGACGTCATCCCCGAGTTGAAATGGGAGCTTGGCTATCCCTTCGCCATCGCCATGATGGTGCTGTCGGCGATCCTGCCCTTCTGGTACTTCCGCCGCCGCGGCTGGCTCTGAGTGGCCCTGTCGATCGGCTGCCACAGGCTGGCGCAGTAGAAATCGCTTGACCAAACGAACGCCGGCCTGCATCCGGAAACCCCGATCCTGGGGATCGTGGGTCGACAAGCCGGATTCCAGACCATGACTGCAGAGATAAAAACATGGGCCTATGAGGACTTCATCGAGGGCGCATCGATCGACCTCGGCTCGAAGCTCGTGAGTGCCGCCGAGATCGTCGAATTCGCCGGAGAATTCGACCCGCAGCCGATGCATCTCGACGAGGAAGCCGGTAAGGCCAGCATCCTCGGCGGGCTGGCAGCGTCGGGCTGGCACACCTGCGCAATGTTCATGCGCATGCTGTGCGATGCGTTCCTGCTGGACTCGACCTGCCAGGGCGCGCCCGGAGTCGATCAGGTCAAATGGAAGAAGCCGGTCCTGGCCGGCGACCAACTGACCGGCACCCTGATGGTTATTGCCAAGCGCCTGTCGAAATCGAAGCCGCAACTCGGCTTGGTCACCATGCGCAGCGAACTGTTCAACCAGCGTGGCGAAAGCGTCTTCGAGCTCGAGAACTCCGTCATGTTCCTCACGCGCGATGCCGCGGGGAGCCAAGCATGACACTGGACGAGTTCTTCCGTATCGGCACCACCGTCACGCTCGGCTCGCACTCATTCGAGCCCGAGGCGATCAAGGCCTTCGCCCGTAAGTACGACCCGCAAATCTTCCATATCGACGAGGAGGCCGCGAAGAAAAGTGTGCTCGGCGGCCTCTGCGCGTCCGGTTGGCACACGGCCGCGACCTGGATGAAACTCAATCTGGAAAACCGTATGGACGCCGAGATCGCTGCGTGGAGCGGTCCCGGTCCAGTGCCGGAATTCGGTCCCTCGCCCGGCTTCAAGAACCTGAAATGGCTGAAGCCGGTCTATGCCGGGCAAACCATCACCTTCACGCGCACCGCGCTGTCGCACCGCCCAATCGCCTCACGCCCCGGCTGGCGGCTGCTGGCGCTGCGTTCGGAAGCTTTCGATTCCACCGGCGACAAGGTGCTCGAGTTCGAAAGCGCCGTTCTGGTGAAGGCCGAGTAACGCCACTTTCCCTCTCCCTTCTTGTAGGAGAAGGGAGAGCACTCCTCAATGTCCTTCGAACCCTATCAGCGTTCTGACCGGCACACCGAGGGCTTCGAGCTTGGCGCGGCCGCCGAGGTCCGGCAGGTCGATGACAAAACAGGCAGCGAGGATGTCGGCGCCGATCTGGCGCAGAAGTTTGACCGCCGCCTCCGCGGTGCCGCCGGTGGCGATCAGATCGTCGACAAGGATCACCTTCTCGCCCGGAGCAACGCCGTCCTTGTGCATCTCCATCTCGTCCAGCCCATATTCCAGGCTATAGGCGACGCGCACCGTCTCGTAGGGCAGCTTGCCTTTCTTGCGGATCGGCACGAAGCCGGCCGAGAGCTGATGGGCGACGGCGCCGCCAAGGATGAACCCGCGTGCCTCGATGCCGGCGATCTTGTCGATCTTCTGGCCGGCATAGGGATGCACCAGTTCGTCGATGGCGCGGCGGAAGGCGCGCGCATTGCCGAGCAGCGTGGTGATGTCGCGAAACAGGATGCCGGGCTTGGGATAATCCGGAATGGTGCGGATCGCGGCGAGCAATGTGTCTTCGAGGGAGGATTTCATGGGTCGAGATTACCTGAAACGGAGGTTCTTGCGCGACAATTGTTCGATCGAACTGCAGCCCATCAGCTTCATGCCGCGTTCGATCTCGACCCGCATCTGTTCAAGCGCCCGTTCGACGCCGGGCTGGCCGGCCGCCGCGAGCGGGAACAGATAGTAGCGTCCGACGCCGACGGCCTTGGCACCCAGCGACAGCGCTTTCAGCACATGCGTGCCGCGCTGCACGCCGCCATCCATGATGACGTCGATCCTGTCGCCAACGGCGTCGACGATCTCGGCAAGCTGATCGAACGCCGCCCGCGAGCCATCCAGCTGCCGCCCGCCATGGTTCGACAGCACGATGCCGCTGCAGCCGATGTCGACGGCGCGTCTTGCATCCTCCACCGACATGACGCCCTTGAGGCAGAACGGACCCGACCAAAGCTTGACCATCTCGGCCACGTCGTCCCACGTCATCGACGGGTCTAGCATCTCGGTGAAGTAGCGGCTGATCGACATCGTGCCGCCGCCCATGTCGACATGCTCGTCGAGCTGCGGCAGCTTGAACCCCTCATGGGTGAAATAGTTGATCGCCCAGGCCGGCTTGAGCGCGAACTGTGCCATTCCGGCGAGATTGAGCTTGAAGGGAATGGCAAAGCCGGTGCGTTTGTCGCGCTCGCGGTTTCCCCCGGTGATGCTGTCGACGGTCAGCATCATCACCTCGACGCCAACCGCCTTTGCGCGCTGCATCATCGCCCGGTTGAGGCCGCGATCCCGGTGGAAATAGAACTGGTAGACCTGTGGGCTGCTGCTGATGCCGCGCGCCTCCTCGAGGCTGACGGTGCCAAGCGAGGAGACGCCGAACATGGTGCCGTATTTGGCGGCGGCCCTGGCGACCGCGCGCTCACCCTGATGGTGGAACAGGCGCTGCAAGGCGGTCGGCGAGCAATAGAACGGCATCGCCAGCTTCTGGCCCATGACCGTCACCGACATGTCGACCTCGCTCACTCCGCGCAGCACGTTGGGAACAAGGTCGCAGGTCTCGAAGCTTTCGGTGTTGCGGCGATAAGTGACCTCATCGTCGGCCGCGCCGTCGATGTAGTTGAAGATCGGCCCGGGCAGCCGCTGCTGTGCCATCCGCCGGAAATCGGAAAAGTTGTGACAGTCGCTGAGCCGCATCATCGAATTCCAAAGGCCATGGCGGGACGAGCTTCTCGCCACCGTTCGATGCGTCGAATATCAACCTGATGCCGCCATGCCAACGGACTAATTGCCGAACTTTCGCTTGAGCACGAGCGTTAACAAAAAAGGAGCGCCTTAAGCGCCCCTTCCCGTCTAAATCCGGCTGACGAGGATTACATGCCGAGATCGGAACGAAGCTCGGCCCTGGCCACTTCATATTCAGCCTTGAAGTCGTCCCGGTTGAGCAGGACCGCGGCAATAACGCTGCCGGAAATCTTGCCCATCTCGACGTCGGACGCATAGTGGATGCCGCCGACCTCGCGGTTGTGGGCGTATTCGGCCGCACGCGCCATGATCTCGGCGCGCTTTTCCGGGACCATGTCGGACAGGATGATGCCCATCATCGTGCCTACGGTGGCATGGCCAGACGGCCAGGAACCGGAGCTCGACAGCTTGACCGCCGGCTTGACGAGATCGCTGAGCTGATGCGGGCGCGGGCGCTTCCAGACATCCTTGGCCGGGTCGACGACAGCCCCTTCGGTAGCCACCACGCGATCGAAGAAAGCGCTGAATTTCGGCAGCGTTTCCTTGTTGAATTTCGGCCCCATGACGTCGGCAAAGCGCCAGACATTCTCCTCGGCATCGGCCACCGCGCTGGCGACCATCTCCGGGGTGCGCGTCACCTGCAGCGTCAGCACCTCGCCGAGTTCGGCCTTGGTCTGCGCCGAATCGTTTGCCGGCGGCGGCGGCAGGATCATCGTCAGGTCGACGTCCTTGTTGGTGACGAAGGGCTGAGCGTCTTCCGCTTGCGCGGCCGAGCCGAGGATGAGCAGCAACAGGCCTGCCGCGAGCGATGCGTATCTTTTCATGAATGCGATCCTTTGATGAGAGCAGCACAGGATCGCCGGATGCGATGACGGCCATGTGACATGACCAGCCTCCGGAAATGCAAAAGGGCGCCTCTCGGCGCCCTTCGCGATCACTTGATTGTGTGGCCTAGTGGGCCACGCCTTCCCACACCTTGCGCTTGGTGAGATAGACCAGCGCGCCGAACAAAAGCAGGAACACCAGAACGCGAAAACCGGTCTTCTTGCGGTCTTCCATATGCGGCTCAGCCGCCCACGCCAGGAAGGCGGAGACGTCGCGGGAATACTGATCGACGGTCTGCGGCGCACCGTCATCATAGGTCACCTGGCCGTCGGAGAGCGGCTTGGGCATTTTCAGCGACACGCCGGACATGAAGTACGGATTGTAGTGGGTGCCTTCCGGGATCACCATGCCGGCCGGCGGCGTCTGGTCGTAGCCGGTCAGCAGCGAGTGGATATAGTCGGGGCCGCCCGCGTCATACTGGGTGAAGATGTCGAAGACGAATTGCGGAAAGCCGCGCTCGACGCCGCGCGCCTTGGCCAGCAGCGACATGTCGGGCGGGGCAGCGCCGCCATTGGAAGCGGCGGCCGCTTCGTCGTTTGCGAACGGCGGCGGAAAGTGGTCGGACGGCTTGCCTGGACGGTCAAACATGTCGCCGGCATCGTTGGGACAGTCATGGATCGTGTACTCGGCCGACAGCGTCTTGATCTGCGCATCGGAATAGCCGAGGTCCGACAGCGTGCGGAAAGCCACCAGGTTCATCGAATGGCAGGCCGAGCAGACTTCCTTGTAGACCTTGAGGCCGCGCTGCAGCTGCGCCTTGTCGTAAGTGCCGAATGGGCCGGTGAAACTCCAGTCCATTTCCTTCGGCTCGTCGATCGGGAAATGTGTCGGATTGGCCACATTGTGTGCCTCTTCGGCGGCGATCGCCCGAGTGCCCGCGGCCCCAGCGGCGACGGCCACGAGGCCGATCAGCGCCAGCGAGGTGAGAATCTTTTTCATGCCAAATCCCCTTAGATTCTCTACCCGCTCAGCCTTTGGTTTCCGGAGCCGCCGTAGCGCCCGCCGGATGTCCGCTGCCGCCCTTGTTCTTCTCGAGCACCGCCTCGGTGATCGAGTTCGGCAGCCGTCGCGGCGTCTCGATCAGGCCGAGCACCGGCAGCGCGATCAGGAAGAAGGCGAAGTAGAACAATGTCGCCATCTGCGCCATGAACACATAGCTGCCTTCGGCCGGCTGCGAGCCCAGCCAGCCAAGCAGGATGGCATCGGCCACGAACAACCAGAAGAACAGCTTGTACCAGGGCCGGTAAACGGCCGAGCGTACCTTCGAAGTGTCGAGCCACGGCACCAGGAACAACATGACGATGGCGCCGAACATGCACAGCACGCCGCCGAGCTTGGAGTTGATCGGCCCGACATTGAAGGTGATGGCGCGCAGGATCGCGTAGAACGGCAGGAAGTACCATTCGGGCACGATGTGGGCCGGCGTCTTCAGCGGGTTGGCGACGATGTAGTTGTCGGGATGGCCGAGATAGTTCGGCAGGTAGAAGACGAAATAAGCGAAGAAGAACAGGAACACGATCATGCCGAACGCGTCCTTGATGGTCGCGTAGGGGGTGAAGGCGACAGTGTCGGTCTTCGACTTGACCTCGATACCCGTCGGGTTCGACTGGCCCACGACATGCAGCGCCCAGATGTGCAAAACGACGACGCCGGCAATCATGAACGGCAACAGATAGTGCAGCGCAAAGAAACGGTTCAGCGTCGGGTTGTCGACGGCAAAGCCGCCGAGCAGCAGCTGCTGAATCCAGTCGCCGACCAGCGGAATGGCGCTGAAGAAGCCGGTGATGACGGTGGCGCCCCAGAAGCTCATCTGGCCCCATGGCAGCACGTAGCCCATGAAACCGGTCGCCATCATCAGGAGATAGATGATGCAGCCGAGGATCCAGAGCAGTTCGCGCGGCGCCTTGTAGGAGCCGTAATAGAGGCCACGGAAGATGTGGATGTAGACGGCGACGAAGAAGAACGAGGCGCCGTTCGAATGCATGTAGCGCAGCAGCCAGCCGGAATTCACGTCGCGCATGATCTTCTCGACCGAGCCGAAGGCCAGATTGGTGTCAGCCGTGTAATGCATGGCCAGCACGATGCCGGTCAGGATCTGCGCCACCAGCATGATCGAAAGGATGCCGCCAAAGGTCCACGCATAGTTGAGGTTGCGCGGCACCGGATAGGCAACGAAGCTGTCATAGACCAGCCGCGGCAGCGGCATGCGGGCGTCGAACCAGCGTCCGAGACCGGTTTTGGGCGTATAGGTCGAGTGTCCCTCGCTCATCGAAATATCCCCTGCCTCAACCGATAAGGATCTTGGTATCGGAAATGAACTTGAATACCGGAACCGCCATGTTCTCAGGCGCCGGGCCTTTGCGGATGCGGCCGGCCGTATCGTATTGCGAACCGTGGCACGGGCAGAACCAGCCGCCGAAATCGCCTTCCTGGCCAAGCGGAATGCAGCCGAGATGCGTGCAGACCTGAACCATCACCATCCAGGCCTCCTTGCCGGGCGTGGTGCGATTGGCGTCGGTCGCCGGCGCATCGGACGGCAGATTGGCGTTGCGGGCGATCGGATCCTTGAGATCGGCGAGATTGACAGCCTCGCCGTCCTTCATTTCCTGTTCGGTGCGGTTGCGGACCACGACCGGCTTGCCGCGCCACTTGACGATCAGCGACATGCCCGGCGTCAGTGAGGCGACGTCGACTTCGACGGAAGCGAGCGCCAGCGTCGAGGCATCGGGGCGCATCTGGTCGATGAACGGCCACGCGAAAGCACCCGCGCCGACCACTGCGGCCATGCCGGTGGCGACGTAGAGAAAATCACGACGGTTGGGATCCTGGGTGTCGGTTGCGCTCACGGGTGCCTGATCCTTTCGCCTCTTCCGTGCCGGTGGCTGAGCCTTGTTCCCCGCTCAATTACGCCAACCCGACAGCGCATGGCGAACAGGCTTGCGAATTCCTCCGGCATTTGGACTTCGGTTTATGCGTGAAGCCCGTTTTTGTCCAGACGGGTGAAGGCACAAGGGCAGATTGTCGCGGGCGTTCCGCACAGCGATGAATTTGACGTGCTTGGCTAAATGTAGCAATATGTCTACATCTACTCGACGGAGGTGCTGAAATGAACATCTCAACGAAGACGATCACCATCATGTCGAGCCGTGAATTCAACCAGGACACGGCGCTTGCGAAGCGGGCTGCCAGGAACGGACCGGTTATCATCACCGATCGCGGCAAGCCTTCCCATGTGCTGATTTCGATGGAGGAATACGAGCGGTTGGAGAAGAAGCCGAGAAGCCTCGCGGACGCGATTGCCGACGATCGCCCCGAAGCAGACTTCGACTGGGAACCACCTCGCCTGGAAGGACCGTTTTTCAAGATTCCCGATCTCGACTGATGTTTATTCTCGACACCAATGTCGTTTCGAATCTGCGTCGTCGGGACAAGGCCGATCGCAACGTTTTAGCCTGGTCTGAGACCCACGACGTCGCCAGCTTTTTCATGTCGGTGATTTCGATCCTGGAACTCGAAATCGGAACACTGTTGTTGTCGAGGAAGGACACCCGCCAGGCCGCCATGTACCGTGAGTGGTTGGATCAAATACTAATTCCACAGTTCGACGACCGGATACTGAGCATAGACACGGCCGTTGTCGTGCGTTGCGCAAACCTCCACGTTCCTGACCCTAAGCCGGAACGCGATGCTCTCATTGCCGCCAGCGCGCTTGTCAATAATTTGACAGTCGTGACACGCAATACCAAGGATTTTGAGGGCACCGGGGTGAAGCTTTTCAATCCCTGGATACCCGCGAAGGGCTAGATAGCCAGGGCACAAATCATAGACCGCGACACCTGGTCTGTTCGTTCCGACCATTGGAAGGGCGAATTGCAATGTGGCGCCTACGGCTCTCCTGCCTGATCTTCAACTATCTGCCTGGCGTCGGAGGCGGCCCCGCCTGCATACACATCCCTACGCTGAGATCTTCATCATTCGCCAGGGCACCGGCCTGTTCACCGTCGGCGACCAGGAGATCGAGGCATCCGCCGGCCAGATCCTGATCGTGCCGCCCAATACGCCGCACAAATTCACCAATCTCGGCCCAGGCCCGCTGGAGACGACCGACATCCACGAGAATGGCAGCTTCATCACCGAATGGCTTGAGTAGACCATGATCCCGAAAAGTGGGAACCGGTTTTCGGGATCATGGTCCAACAAAAGAGAGTTATTTCGCGCCGAGCCTGGCCAGCACCGCTTTCGGGATGTTGTATTCACGAATGACGGTATCGTGCTTGCGCAAGCCGCACAGCTCGCGCTGGATGAAATAGCCATGCACCGCCTCGGCGGCATCCTTGAGCAGCCGGGGGCGCAGTTGCTCGTCGGCATTGTCGCGCAGCCTGGCCAACGTTTCCTCTACCCGCTGGCCGGCGCGGCCAAGTGCTGCCGCCTTTTCCGCCAATATTTCATGGCCGAGCGCGTCGAAGGCGGCTTCCGCGGACGAGGCGCCGGCTAGATGAGATGGCGGACGCAAGGACATTTCAGCTTCCTTTCCCGAAGACCATGCGGTGTGTGACGAATTCTTCGCCTTCCACGCGCTGAAAGCCAAGCCGTTCGTAGAAACCGAAGGCTTCTTGCGGCGCGCGGGTGTTCAGCACGGCGAAATGGTGACGTGCCCTGTCGATAACGGTCTCGACCAGCATCCGGCCAAGGCCGGCGCGACGGTGCCGCGCACTGACGAACAGGTGCCGGACCCGGCCGTGGTCCCTGGCCTCGAAATAGGGATCTATGTTCAACCCGCACACGCCGGCGAGTTCCCTTCCATCCCAGGCTCCGTACAGCGCCTCGCCCCGTTTCAGGAACTTGTTGCGGCCACTTGCCCAGCCATCCGCCAGGCGCACCAGCATCCAGTAGCCTTCCAGCCGGCTCTCTTCCTTCAGCGTGTCGAAGGCCGGCATGGTCGGCCGGAGCCGCTTGAGCACGTAGCCGACCTCTGAGATGGCGCCTGTTGATCCAGCCATGGAGCTACTCCGCAGGCCGCGTCTCTTCGAGCACGCTGTCCTCGTGATAGAGAAAGCCGCCGGACTGCCGCTTCCACAGCCGCGCATAGAGCCCGTCGAGCGCCACCAGCTGGTCATGCGTGCCTTGCTCGACGATGCGGCCGCCATCGAGCACCACCAGCCGATCGAGTGCCGCGATCGTCGACAGACGGTGGGCGATGGCGATGACCGTCTTGTTCTCCATCAGCCGCGTCAGATTCTCCTGGATTGCCGCCTCGATATCCGAGTCGAGCGCCGAGGTCGCCTCGTCGAGGATCAGGATCGGCGCGTCCTTCAGGAAGACACGGGCGATCGCCACGCGCTGGCGCTGGCCGCCCGACAGTTTGACGCCGCGCTCGCCGACAAAGGCCTCGTAGCCGGCGCGGTCCCTGTTGTCGCGCAAGGTCAGGATGAACTCGTGCGCCTCGGCCTTTTTCGCCGCCGCGATCACCTCCGCATCGGTCGCGTCAGGCATGCCGAGCTTGATGTTGTCGCGCAGCGAACGGTGGAACAGCGCCGTGTCCTGGCTGACGACGCCGATATTGGCGCGCAGCGAATTTTGCGTGACTTTGGCGACATCCTGGCCATCGATGGTGATCGACCCGCTCTCCAGATCGTAGAGCCGCAGGATCAGATTGGCGAGGGTCGTCTTGCCCGCGCCAGACGGTCCGACCAGCCCGACCTTCTCGCCCGGCTTGACGACAAGGTCGATGCCGTTCAGCACGCCGAAACCTTTGCCGTAATGGAACTCGACGTTCCTCACCTCGATACGCCCGCCTGCCACCACGAGTTCCTTGGCGTGGGGCGCATCCGTGAGGCCGAGCGGCTGCGAAATCAGCGCCTTGGAGTTCTCCAGCACGCCGAGGTTTCGCAAGATGCTGTTGAGCTGCATCATCAGCCGGCCAAGCAGCATGTTGAGCCGCAGCACCAGCGACAGGGTGAAGGCGACAGCGCCGACGGTGATCGAGCCCTCGACCCAGAGATAGACGGCAAAACAGCCGATCGCCGTGATCATGATGCCCGACAGCGTCGTCAGCGCCATGCGCACGCCGGTCAGCCGGCGGGTGAACGGGCGCAATGCGTCGAGGTAGATGTCGAAACCGTTCCTGATGTAGCGGTCGTCGCCATCGGCCGAGAACAGTTTCAGCGTCTGCACGTTGGAATAGGAATCGACAATGCGGCCGGTGATCATCGAGCCGGCCTCGGCTGTTTCCTCGGCATGCTTGCGGATTGCCGGCAGATAGAGCTTGGCCAGCCAAGCGAAAGCGGAAATCCAGATCACCACCAGCACCGCCAGCCTGAGATCGAGGCCTGCGACCAGCGCCAGCGTCGTCACCGTATAGACGATCATGAACCAGACGACCTCGATGAAGCTTTCCATCAGGTCGCCGGTGGCCTGGCCCGCCTGCCAGACCTTTGTTGCGATGCGGCCGGCGAAATCGTTCTGGAAGAAGGCGTCGGACTGGCGCGAGACATGCCGGTGCGCCTGCCAGCGCACCAGATTGTAGAAGCCGGGCGTGATCGTCTGTTCGTCGACCAGCGCCGAAAGGCCGACGACGACGGTGCGGATGACCAGCACCACCACGGCCATGAAAACCAGTTCAGGGCCTGCGGCGGCCCACAGTGCGTGCCAACTGCGCTCGGCGGGAAGCTGGTCGAGAATATCGACCAGCCGCCCGACGAAGTAGAACAGGCCGGCCTCGACCAGCGGCGCGATGCCGCCGATGACCAGCATGGCGAAGAAGGCGAACTTCGCCTGGCCGACATAGTGCCAGAGAAAGCCGCCGACGCTGGTCGGTGGCCGAAGATTCGCTGGCTCCCTGAACGGATAGACCCAGTTCTCGAACCAGCGATAGACGGCTGTCATCATGCGGCGGCCATCATTCTGCGGCTTGCCCCTTTGCAAGTGCGTCGTTGGCGGCGTCGGCGGGACCGTCCTCAAGCAGGAACCCGCCCGACTGGCGCTGCCAGAGCTGCGCGTAGAGCCCGCCCTTGGCGACGAGTTCCTCGTGCGAACCTTCCTCGATGACACGACCCTTGTCCATCACCACCAGCCTGTCCATCGCCGCGATGGTCGACAGCCGGTGCGCTATGGCGATGACGGTTTTGCCTTGCATGAGCTTGTAGAGATTCTCTTGGATCGCCGCCTCGGCTTCGGAATCAAGCGCCGAAGTCGCTTCGTCAAGGATAAGTATAGGTGCGTCCTTCAACATAACGCGAGCAATGGCGACGCGTTGCCGCTGGCCGCCGGACAATTTGACGCCGCGGTCACCGACATGGGCATCGAAGCCCTTGCGGCCGCTGGCATCCGAAAGCCCGCCGATGAAATCCAGCGCCTCGGCGCGGCGCGCCGCCTCGACAAGCATCTCGTCGGTGGCATCGGGCCGGCCATAAAGGATGTTCTCGCGCACCGAACGATGCAGCAGCGAGGTGTCCTGCGTGACCATGCCGATCTGCGCACGCAGCGAATCCTGCTTCACACCGGCGATCTCCTGGCCGTCGATCAATATCTGCCCGGCTTCGAGGTCGTAGAAGCGCAGCAACAGGTTGACCAGCGTCGACTTGCCGGCGCCGGAACGGCCGACGATGCCGACCTTCTCGCCCGGTTTCACCGCCAGCGACAGGCCTTCAATCACACCCTTCTGCTTGCCGTAGTGGAAGCGAATGTCCTCAAAGCGGATCTCACCCCTGGAAACGCTGATCTCCTTCGCGTCCGGCCTGTCCTCGACAAGGCGCGGCAGCGAGATTGAGGCGATGCCGTCCTGCACCGTGCCGATGTTCTCGAACAGGCCCGACATTTCCCACATGATCCATTGCGACATCCCCCACATCCTGAGCACAAGGCCGATGACCACGGCGACCGCGCCGATCGTCACTGCTTGCCCCAGCCACAGCCACAACGCCATCGCGGTGACAGAGAACAAGAGCAATGCATTTAGGATGTAAAGCGAGCCAAAAAGCACTGTCACCAGCCGCATCGACCGGTAGACCGTTTCGAGAAAGCCGGACATGCCGTCTTTGGCGAATGACGCTTCGCGGCGTGCATGGCTGAACAGCTTGACCGTCTGGATGTTGGAGTAGCTGTCGACGACACGGCCCGTCATGATCGAGCGCGCATTGGCCTGTTCCTCGCCAACCTTGCCCAGCCGGGGAATGAAAAACCGCAGCAAAAGGATATAGCCGACCAGCCAGACGCCGAGCGGCGCGGCCAGCCGCCAGTCGGCCGAGCCGACGATGAGCAGCATGCCGAGGAAATAGACGATAACGTAGTTCAGGACGTCGATCACCTTGATGACGCATTCGCGCACGGCGAGAGCCGTCTGCATCAGCTTTGTCGCGATGCGGCCGGCGAACTCGTCCTGGTAGAAACTCATCGACTGCTTGAGCAGATAGCGGTGCACCTGCCAGCGGATGCGCATGGGATAATTGCCCATCAGCGTCTGCTGGTTGAGAAACGAATGCAGCCATACCGTGCCCGGCAGCGCGAACAGCACGATGAAGGCCATGCCGGCGAGCTTCCAGGCTTCCGTCTGCAGGAAGGTTTCGCGATTCTGCCCCGACAGCCAGTCGACGATGCGGCCGAGGAAGCCGAACATCCATACTTCGGCGATCGCGATGGCCGTCACCAGCACCGCGTCGAAAAGGATATAAGGCCATGCGCCGCGCGTATAATGCAGGCAGAAGGCAACCAGCGTCTTGGGCGGCTCGGCCGGTTCCGCTGCGGGGAACGGATCGAGCCTTTTTTCAAACCAGCTAAACAACAACATAGGTTATGCCTGTGAAATGTGTTTGCCGCTTACGCGGCACGTGAGCGTACGAAATCCCCGGTACCCATGGCATCAAGGGCCGACGGTCTGGAATCACCCGGACCGTCGGCCATGCCTCGTGCAATATAGGGGCTCGCGGGCTTTTCGCCGACAGCTGCGCCAGCCGATCCTGACGACACGGTGCCGCCAGCCCGGTTTTTCGCGCCCGGCCTGACCAGCCGGATGATCCGGCGCACCAGCGACGGGCGGCTCGGATCGGGAACCGCGCGCGAAAAATCGACATCCGGCAGCATGCCGCGATGCGGCCGGCGGCGAACCTCGGCGTGAACCGCAGACGAATAGGTGTCGCCGATCAGCAGCGCCCAGGTCGGCAGTCGGTGGATATGCAGGCTCCTCGAGCCAGGTATTCTATAGGGATCGAACATCGGTCCGTCCTCCGTGTGAAAATCGAGATAAAAAGGCGAAGCAATATCGTCCGCCGGCATTCGGCCGGAGGCGCGCTTTGCGTCGGTCTGGACACGATAAGCATCGGTCCGGACACGACAAGCATCGGTCCGGACAGCTTCAGTTGGGGCGTTTAGCCCTTTTGACTTTTTGAAAAACATCGCAGGATTCCTTCGAGAGCCGAAAAATCGTTTCGGCGGGAATCGGTGCGATCAAGTCTTAGAGAGTCAGGAGAATCGTCGTACCGAAACCGCCGGCAGGCAGGTAAGCCCATAAGAGGGGCGCTGGATGTGCATGGTCATCATGAATTACCCCTCCATCGGTTCGGGTTGACAATGGAGCTGACATACCCGACTTCGCAGAAAATGGCCACCCGCAGGTCCAGCAATTTCCAAAACCGCGAGCCCGCTGTGGCCGATTTGCCACTTATTAGAAAGACGCGGAAATGAACTGTCGTCTCCGCATCGCGCTCTACCAGCCGGATATCGCCGGCAACACCGGGACAATCCTGCGCTTCGCCGCTTGCCTCGGGCTCGGCGTAGATATCATTGAACCGGCCGGCTTTCCGCTCTCCGACAAAGCGCTCAAGCGAGCCGGCATGGACTACCTCGAAATGGCTGCTTTGATCCGGCATGTCGACTGGCACGCCTTCGAGGACTGGCGCAAAGCCGGCGCGCACCGGCTGGTGCTGCTGTCGACCAAAGCCACGACCGCTTACACCAGCTTCACCTTCGCCGATGGCGACATCCTCCTGTTCGGCCGCGAATCCGCAGGCGTTCCGGATCCTGTTCATCAGGCGGCGGATGCGCGGCTGACCATCCCCATGCAGGGCGCGGCGCGCAGCATCAATGTCGCGCTTTCCGTCGCCATGGTGGCGGGCGAAGCCATCCGGCAACTGGGATAGGGGTTCGCCGGCAAGCCCGTCTCCCGTCATCTTGACCCAGGCGCACATCGCCTTCTCCTTCGTTTGCAGATCCTGGGTTTCTTCGCTACAAGCTCAACTTAACTTGAGGTCAAGCGGAAAAATCGGGACGAAAAACAGAGATGGCACCGATAACGGAATTAACGGTCGGCCAGGTCGCCATGCGCAGCGGTGTGGCGGTGTCGGCATTGCATTTCTATGAGGCCCGCGGCCTGATCCGCAGCCACCGCACGGCGGGAAATCAGCGCCGCTACGGCCGTGACGTGCTGCGGCGCGTGGCGATCATCAAGGTGGCGCAGGAGGTCGGCATTTCGCTGGCCGAGATCGGTGAAGCCCTGGCATCGCTGCCAGAAGGCCGCACGCCGACGCGCGATGACTGGAACCTTTTGTCGACCGCCTGGCGCGACGGGCTCGATCACAAGATCGCCCAGTTGAAGAAACTGCGCGACGGGCTGACCGACTGCATCGGCTGCGGCTGCATGTCGATCGACAAATGCCCGCTGCGTAACAAGGGCGACCGGCTGGCGCGCGAGGGGACAGGGGCAAGAAGGCTGGTTGCTCCGCCTCTCTCGAGGACATCCTAGTCAGCCGCAGGCAAGCGCCTGATGGTGAACTCAATCAAGTCGCCCGGCCGCTCGAACCAGCTTTCGATCTCGGTCCAGTAGGCCTGCTTGGGAAAGCGCTCGAACCATTCCTTGGCCTTGAGCCGCGCATCGGAGCGCGGCAGCACGAAGGTCTCGCGCAGGAAACCGTCGCGCGGCATACGAACACGCTCGGCACGGCTTTGGTCGAGCCTTTTCTTCAGGCCATCCAGCGGCGGTCTTGCCGGGGTGCGCACGAAACAACTCCTTGCACCTGGCGCATGACCCCGAAATCGGAATCGAGTTTCGGAAAGGATCATGCGCAAAACCAAAGTGACTTGACCCTTGCCCTTAAGAGATTAGGGATCGCGCCGGCAAAAGACGAGTCATTTGTGGGACTCGCCGCCCCAACCGGAGACGGCACTTGGAACGACCAGAAATACCGGCAGGCCTGCCCGCCGACATCGAACAGAAGAAGATGAAGGCAAGGCTGTGGTTCGAGGCGCTGCGCGAACGCATCTGCGCCACCTTCGAGCAGATCGAGCAGGATCTTGGCGGGCCGCTGGCCTCGTGGTCGCCCGGCCGCTTCGAAAAGACGCCATGGGAACGTGACGAGGGGCGCGGCGGCGGCGGCACCATGTCGATGATGCACGGCCGCGTCTTCGAAAAGGTCGGCGTCCACACTTCGACCGTCCACGGCGAGTTCTCACCCGAATTCAGGAAGCAGATGCCGGGCGCCGAGGAAGACCCGCGCTTTTGGGCATCTGGCATTTCGCTGATCGCGCATCCCTGGAACCCAAACGTTCCGGCCGTGCACATGAACACGCGCATGGTGGTCACATCTCGCCAATGGTTCGGCGGCGGCGCCGATCTGACACCGGTGCTCGATCGCCGCCGCACCCAGGACGACCCTGATACCGTCGCCTTCCACCGCGCCATGCAATTCGCTTGCGAGAAGAATGCCGCGGTCGCCGATTACCCGAAATTCAAGGCCTGGTGCGACGAGTACTTCTATCTGTCGCACCGCAACGAGCCGCGCGGCACCGGCGGCATCTTCTTCGACTGGCTGCATTCGGGTGACGACAAAGGCGGCTGGAATGCCGATTTCAACTTCGTCCAGGATGTCGGCCGCTCTTTTCTCGTCGTCTATGGCCACCTGGTGCGCGCCAACTTCAACGAGAACTGGACCGATGGCGACCGTGACGAACAGCTCATCCGCCGCGGCCGCTATGTCGAATTCAATCTGCTTCACGATCGCGGCACCATCTTCGGACTGAAGACCGGCGGCAATGTCGCGTCCATTCTCTCCAGCCTGCCGCCCGAGGTCCGCTGGCCGTAACAAAATGGTGAGCCCGGCGTGAGCCGCATTGATGTCCCATTCGCTCGAAATGGGCATGGAATGTGGCACACGGTGCGGCGAAAAATTTCTTTTTCGTCTAATAGGCTGTTGAAAAGACTGGTCTATTTGTGGCGCCGGGTCGGGAAGCGCCGGCGGCTCGCCTGCGCGCAATTCCAGGAAAGTGCGAAACGGCTTTCCGACCGGAATTGCGTCAAGACAAAGCGAGCCGCGACCCGACGCGACCGGACGGCCCAAGACGATGCGGGACATCTTCGTCAAAAGATACCCGCCTTTCCAGGAGTACTTCGCAATGCGCAAGATCATTGTTTCGGCTGCCGCCGCTGCCCTTCTCGCTTCCGGTTCAGTGGCATTCGCCGCCGTCAAGCACACCACCGGAACGATCAAGACCTTTGACACGACGGCCATGAGCCTGGTCCTCGATGATGGATCGTCTTTTACGCTTCCCAAAACCTTCAAGGATCCTGGCCTGACGGTCGGTGAAAAGGTCCGCGTCTCATGGGATATGAAGGGCAAGAACAAGGTCGCCGAGGCCGTCAAGGTCGCAAAATGATGGCTTGCCCGCCAGAGCAGGATGAGACGATATCCGGTCCTGTTTGGGGGTAGCGTAAGAGGGCGGAGCAGCGCCTGCTCCGCCTTTTCGCCGTTGACTGCAACCAATGCCACTCTACCTGTGTTATGCTTCTCCCGCTCGCGGCCCCAGTATCCGATCTCGGATTTGGACCGTCAGCCAAAAAAGTGCCGGAGCCTCGGGCTCCACGGAGGAAAAGGAGAAATCTCATGAAGGAATTTCACTGCGGGTCGCTCGTGCCCGGCTGTGACTGGCACACGCGTGCCGACGAGGAGGCCGAGGTCATGCGCCGTGCCGTCGAGCACATGCGCGAGACGCATGGTGAGACGGTGATCCGCGAGACGATGATCGAGGCGATCCGCTCGCGCATCGAAAAGACCCGCGACGCGGCCTGATCTACCCGGCCTTCAAGGCTTCGGCGGCGCGCTTGAGGAGCGCGTCGCGATCAGGGGCAAACCCGGCTTCGACCCATTCCGCCTCGAGATTCCTTAGGATTTCGCCGAGTTTCGGTCCTGGAGTTGCGCCGAGCGCCGTGAGATCGGCACCTTTCAGTGGAAACAACGGCTTTTCCCAGTTGATGGCGAAGGCGAGCAGGCGCGAAAAGCCACCGGCTTCGAGCAGCGCCTCATTGTCCTCGACGGCGCGCACCCTGGCTGCCGCAAGCGACAGCCGCAGACGGTCGACAAACCCCTGCCGGTCACCGCGATAGAGCCTTTTCGCCAGTTCGCCCTCGGTCGTCTTCGGCTCGACGGCGGTGGCAAGCGCCCAGTGGCGCAGGCGATCCGCTTCAGCGGTCGAAAATTTGAGCCGCTCGGCAAGCGTCTTCATGCGCGCGGCATCGGGCGGCACGATCGCTTCCAGTCTGAGCAGCGGGTCGGGTGCCCAGCCCAGATCCTTCCCGGCCTTGGCCAACCCATGGATGGCATCGATGCCCCATTTCTCGCTTTCCGGCAGCGCTGCGGTCAAGACACCTGCCTGCCGCATCCAGAGCAGCGCCCGTGACGGATCGGGCGCCGACAAAAGTTTCTTCAGTTCCGACCAGATTCGCTCGGACGAAAGCTGGGCCAGCCCTTCCTTAAGCCGGGCACAGGCTTTCAGCCCTTCGGCGTCCGGCCGCCCGTCGCCGTACCAGGCGAAGAAGCGGAAGAAGCGCAGGATGCGCAGGTAGTCTTCGCGAATGCGTGCTTCCGGGTCGCCGATGAAGCGCAGGCGGCGTGCCTCGATGTCGGCAATGCCGCCGACCAGGTCGACCACCTTGCCATCGGCCCCGGCATAGAGCGCGTTGATGGTGAAGTCGCGCCGCTCGGCATCGAGCTTCCAGTCGCGCCCGAACGACACTTTCGCGCGCCGCCCGTCGGTCTCGATATCAGCGCGCAAGGTCGTGATTTCATAAGGTTTTCCGCCGGCAACCACGGTGATTGTCCCATGCTCGATGCCGGTTGGCACCGCCTTGAACCCTTCCGCTTCGGCGCGGCGGAGGGTTTCCTCTGGCAGGCAGGTGGTGGCGATGTCGATGTCGGCGACCGGCTGGCCCATCAGCGTGTTGCGCACCGCGCCGCCTGCGACTCGCGCCTCTTCACCGCCTTCGGCCAGTGCGAACAGCAGGCGCTGCAGATGCTTGTCGCCGAGCCAGTCGGCCCTTTCCGCGATCGAGACACTCACGCATAAAGCCTTTCATAGAGGGTACGGATGATGCCGGCGGTGACGCCCCAGATGCGCCGTTCGCCGTAAGGCATGTCGTAGAAGAACCATTCGAGATCGTTCCACATACGGCTGTCGCGCTTGTGGTTGGCCGGGTCCATCAAGAAGCGCAGGGGCACTTCGAAAGCGGCGTCGACCTCGTCGGCGTTGAGCGTCAGTTGGAAACCGGGCAGCACGATGCCCAGCACCGGCGCGATGCGGTAGCCGCTGCCGGCCACATAGTCGGGCATGCGGCCGATGATCTCGATGCGGTCTCGGCCAAGCCCGATCTCCTCGAAGGTCTCGCGCAGCGCCGCAGCCTCAGGGCTCGGATCGGTCGGATCGATTGTGCCGCCCGGAAATGCCACCTGCCCCGAATGGCTGCGCAGCTTTTCGGCCCGTTTGGTCAGGAGAACCGTCGCATCGCCCTCATGATCGACCACCGGGATCAGCACCGCGGCATTGCGCAGCGCCATGCCCTGATTGAGGCGCGGATGGCCGGGGTTGAAGCGATGATCGCCATAATCGTCGCCTGCATGCGCATCGGGCTGCACGGCAAAGCGCGCGCGAAAATCCGCGGATGAAAACGGCGCCGGCGTCACCTGGTCCATCACACACTCAGCCGCTTCAACTGGTCCGCCGGCATGATCGGGAACACGGCGCCCTTGGAGCGCACCGCGAACATCGTCTTGCCGCCGATCTCGATCTCCTCGCCATGCCCGACCAGTTCATACATCACCGGCCGCGCCACCAGCGCCTCCAGCCGGCCGCGCACCAGCACATAGGGCTTCAGCCCGCCGGTCTCGTTCTCGTCGACAAAGCGCAGCGGGCGCTCCGGCCCGGCCTCGACGACATCGCCGACATTGGTGCGGAAGGTGATAGTCTGCGCTTCGCCGCTACCCGCAACGTCCATCTCGACGGCGATGAACGGCGCATCGGCGACGCGGATGCCGACCTTTTCCACGGGTGTCACCAGATAGGTCCTGCCATCGGCGTCCTTGCGCAGCACCGAGGAAAACAGCTGCACCAGCGGCATGCGCCCGATCGGCGTGCCCAGATAGAACCAAGTGCCGTCGGCCTTGATCTCCATGTCGAGATCGCCGCAGAAGTCGGGATTCCAGCGTTCGACGGGTGCCGCGCCCTTGCCGGCACGGGCGGCGCGCGAGATCAGCGCCTCGAGACCACGCGCCTCGGTGGCATCAGTCAGGCTTTCTTCACGATGTCCCAAGGGTCCCGTCATGGTCACGAAATAGTCACTGTTGTTCCGCTTGTCAGCCTAAGTCTGTGATTTAAGTTTCGACATAGGCGCCACGCGAGGCCGAATCGCGGCAACTTATGGTATGGTGCAGCCGTTGTTCCAGCCATGGTATTCCAACCACAAGGATCGATGCGGCATGAGCGTGATGGTCAAGGAAAGCCCGATCAGCGAAAAGGACATGATCGCCGAGGCCGAAAAGGCGCTTGCCGACATCTCCCGGATCCGCGACGGGGTCGGCCGGGTCATCTTCGGACAGGAAAGCGTCGTCGAGCGTACGCTGGTGGCGCTGCTGGCCGGTGGACATGCGCTTTTGGTCGGCGTGCCGGGCCTCGCCAAGACCAAGCTGGTCGAAACACTTGGCATCGTGCTCGGCCTCGATTCGCGTCGCATCCAGTTCACGCCGGACCTGATGCCGTCCGATATCCTCGGCTCCGAAGTGATGGAGCAGGACGAGACCGGCAAACGCTCCTTCCGCTTCATTCCCGGGCCGATCTTCGCCCAGTTGCTGATGGCCGACGAGATCAACCGCGCCTCGCCGCGCACCCAGTCGGCGCTGCTGCAGGCCATGCAGGAATACCACGTCACCATTGCCGGCGCCCGCCATGACCTGCCGGCCCCCTTCCATGTGCTGGCAACCCAGAACCCGCTGGAGCAGGAAGGCACCTATCCGTTGCCCGAGGCCCAGCTTGACCGCTTCCTGATGCAGGTGGATATCCTCTATCCCGAAATCGAGGCAGAGCGCCGCATCCTTCTGGAAACCACCGGCATCGAGGACGCGAAAGCGCAAAACGTGCTGCAGCCGGTGCGGCTGAAGGAGATCCAGACGCTGATCCGCCGCATGCCGGTGCCGGAAAGCGTCGTCGAAGCGATCCTGACGCTGGTGCGCTCGGCGCGTCCCGGCCAAGGCAACGCCGAAACCGACAAGAACGTCGCGTGGGGCCCCGGCCCTCGCGCCAGCCAGGCGCTGATGCTGTGCACAAGGGCGCGCGCGCTTTACGACGGACGGCTGGCGCCCTCGGTCGACGACGTGCGTGCGCTGGCCGAGCCGGTGCTGCAGCATCGCATGGCGCTGACCTTCGCCGCCCGCGCCGAAGGCACCAGCGTGCGTGACGTGGTGGCGAAACTCGTGAAAGGGATTTGATGCCGCGCATCGGCGAGGTCCAGGCTCCGGCAGCGACGCGTGACGCGCTCGCCCGTGGCCGGTTGCGGGCCTCGCTTGTGCCAGACCTGCTGGTTGAGGCGCGGCGCATCGTCAACACCGTGATCGCCGGCTGGCATGGCCGCCGCAAACGCGGCATCGGTGAGAATTTCTGGCAGTTCCGGCCCTATGTCGAGGGCGATTCCTCGCGCATCGACTGGCGCCGCTCGGCCCGCGACGACCACACCTATGTGCGCGACCGCGAATGGGAAGCCGCCCATACCGTTTGGCTGTGGGCCGACCCCTCGCCGTCGATGCTCTACAAATCGACCGGCGCCAGCGTTTCCAAGCAATCGCGCGCGCTGGTGCTGGCGCTGGCCATGGCCGAGCTGTTGTCGCGCAGCGGCGAGCGCATCGCCTGGCCGGGCCTCACCGATCCGTTCACCGCCCGCAACGGCGCCGAACGCATCGCCGCCCAGTTGATGCATGCCGGCGATTTGCCGGCAAAACCCGATTTGTCCGATATCAGGCGCTTCTGCGACATCGTCATCGTCAGCGATTTCCTCGATCCCGTCGAAGAGACGATGGCCTGGCTCGACGTGCTGGCCCGCCACGGCGTACGTGCCCACCTGATCGAGGTCGCCGACCCGGCCGAGGAGACCTTCCCCTATGCTGGCCGAACCGAGTTCACCGATCCCGAGACCGGCGACAAGCTGACCGCCGGCCGCGCCGAAATGCTGGGGGATGAGTATCGCCTGCTCTACGCCGCCCGACGCCACGAACTGGCAGCCTGGTGCAAACGGCTTGGCTGGAGCTTTACCGTCAACCACACCGATCGGCTGGCTTCCGACGCGCTGGTGCGGCTGCACATGGCGATGACCACTGATGGCCCCTCGGTCAGGCCGACCGCTGACGGTCGTGCCGGCACGATCGCCGGTGGCGATCGGCCAGGAAAGGCTGTCGCATGAGTTGGCTGCCGCTTTCCTTTGGCGCCCCCATGGTGCTGTGGGGCCTCCTGGCACTGCCGGTGATCTGGTGGCTGCTCAGGCTGACGCCGCCCAAGCCGCAGACCGAAATCTTCCCGCCGCTGAAGATCCTGGCCCGCGTGCTGAAGCGCGAGGAGACGCCGCAGCAGAGTCCGTGGTGGCTGACGCTGCTCAGGCTCTTGATGGCGGCCCTCATCGTCGCCGCATTGGCCGACCCGGTCTTCAATCCGCGCGAAAAGCTGCCGGCCGAGGGTGCAGCGCTTGCGCTCGTCATCGACAATGACTGGGCAAGTGCCGCCGACTGGGGCAAACGCGTCGCCACCGCCGAGCGGCTGATCAACGACGCCGGCTCCAACGGCGTGCCGGTCGTCATCGCCTTCACCGCCGAAAAGGCCAATGCCGAGATCGGGCCGTTCGATGCCGCCACCGCCCTTGACCGGCTGCGTGCCGCCAAGCCGCGGCCGATCCCGACCGACCGGCCCGCCGTCTATGCCCGCGTCGCCGGCGTGCTGGAGACCTTGCCCGGGGCCAGTGTCGCCGTGCTTGCCGACGGCCTGGCGGCAAAAGGCGATGAAGCCGCCTTCAACACACTTTTGTCGAAAAATGCCACCCGTGTCGTCTGGGCAACCGCAGACAGGCTGTCGCTGACCGGCCTGACCACCGCCGACAACCAGGTCGACGGCTTTGCACTGACCGCCATCCGCGCGCCGGGCGACCCTGCCCCGGCTCAGGTCACCGCCGGCGCCTTCGATGACAAGGGCCGCCGCATCGCCGATGCTACGCTGACCTTTTCGCCTGGCGAAACCACCGCCACCGGCACCATGGCGGTGCCGTTCGAGCTGCGCAACGACTTCGCATCCATCGCGCTCGACGGCGAGCGGCAGGCCGGTGCGGTCCGCGTGCTCGACGAAAGCTCCAAGCGGCGGCGCGTCGGTCTATTGTCGCAGGCCGAGGCCGACCAGGCACAGCCGCTTTTGTCGCCGCTCTACTACATCAGGCGGGCGCTGCAGCCATTCGCCGATCTGGTCGAACCCTCCAGCGCCGATCTTGCCGACGCCATCCCGCAGATCCTCGACCAGAAGCCCGCGATGATCGTCATGGCAGATATCGGCACCATTCCCGGACAAGTCCGGCAGAGGCTTGTCGATTGGGTCGACAATGGCGGCACGCTGGTGCGTTTCGCCGGTTCGCGGCTGGCTACTGCGGGCGATGACGACGATCTGCTGCCGGTCCGCCTTCGCACCGGCGAGCGTTCGCTCGGCGGCGCGCTATCATGGACGTCGCCGCAGCCTGTCACCGAATTCCCCAAGGCCGGCCCGTTCGCCGATCTGGCGCCCCCGACCGAGGTCACCGTCAGCAGGCAGGTGCTGGCCGAGCCGACACCCGATATCGTCGAGCGCACCTGGGCGGCCCTTGCCGACGGCACGCCGTTGGTCACCGGACTGAAGAAAGGCAAGGGCACGCTGGTGCTGTTCCACGTCACCCCTGAGGCAACCTGGTCGAACCTGCCGATCTCTGGCAGCTTCGTCGAGATGCTGCGCCGCATCGTGCAGCTGTCGCGCAACCAGGGCGCGGCCATCGCCAATGCCGAAGCCGCCGCGGCGTCGCTGGCGCCCTATCGCATGATTGCAGCCGACGGCTCGCTGGTGCCGCCGACGCCGGACGCGCGGCCGCTTGTACCGGGCGCCGGCGCGCTGCCGGTGACTTTTGAAAACCCGCCCGGTCTCTATGGTTCCGAGACAGGTGTATTTGCCCATAATTTGCTTGAAGCCGACAGCACGCTGGCTCCGCTGGCGCGCCCGCAAATCACTGTTCCCATCACCTCGATCCAGTATGCCTTTGACGAATCGCGCAATTTGAAAGGCGCGCTGGTCGCGGCCGCCCTGGTGCTGATGCTGCTTGATACGCTGGCGGTGTTCTGGATGGGCGGCCTGTTTTCACGCCGGCCGCGTCGCGCCGGTGCCGTGGCAACCACCGCCGCGGTCCTTATTGCGCTGGGTAGCCTGTTCGGTCATGCCGACCTTGCCCGCGCCGACGACGCCAAGTCAGGTGATGAGGTTGCCATCGAGGCGATTTCGAAGACCCGCATCGCCTATGTGCTGACGGGCGTGCCGGGCGACGATTCGATCAGCCGCGCCGGGCTCGAGGGCCTGACCCGCTTCCTGGTCGAAAAGACGGCACTAGAACCGGGCGCGCCGGCCGGCGTCGACATCTCAAGGGACGAGCTGTCGTTCTATCCCTTGATCTATTGGCCGATCGATCCGGCCGCCCCAATGCCGAGCCAGGCCGCCATCGCCCGCATCGACGCCTATATGCAGCAGGGCGGCACGGTGCTGTTCGATACCCGCGACCAGTTCGCCAACGGCATCGGCGCCGATTCGACCAGTCCGGCGACGGAGCGGCTACGCGACATCCTGGGCAACCTCAACGTGCCGCCGCTGGAGCCGGTGCCGTCCGACCACGTGCTGACCAAATCCTTCTTCATCCTGCCCGAATTCCCCGGCCGCTTCGCCGGCAGCCCACTGTGGGTCGAGGCGTCGCTCGACGCCAGCAATGCCGAGAACCGGCCGGTGCGCACCGGCGACGGCGTCTCGCCGATCATGATCACCGCCAATGATTTCGCCGGCGCCTGGGCGGTCGACGAGAATGGCGATCCGCTGCTGCCGACCGTACCGGCAGACCCGATGCAGCGCATTTACGCGCTGCGTGCCGGCGTCAACATCATGATGTACATGCTGACCGGCAACTACAAATCCGACCAGGTGCACGTGCCCATCCTGCTCGAACGGCTGGGGCAGTAAGATGAGTTTGTTTGGTGCCCTCCGGTCTCGGATAAACCCTCCCCACAAAGGGGAGGGTAAGGAATGAACTGGTCGATCTCCTTCGAACCGCTGATCTCCTGGCCCCTGCTGGCCTTGGCGCTAGTGCCGCTGGCGCTGCTGGCGCTTGTCGGCCTGTGGTTTCGCCAGCGCGGCTCGGTCTTCCGCTTCATCGCCCTTCTGGCGCTCGCCGCCGCTTTGTTCAACCCGGTGTTCCTCAACGAGGAGCGCGAGCCGCTGAAAAGCGTTGTCGCCCTCGTCGTCGACCGCAGCCAGAGCCAGGACATTGGCGACCGCACTAAGCAGACCGACGAGGCGCTGGCCGGGCTGCAGCAGCGACTTGGCCGCTTCAAGCAGTTCGACGTGCGCCTCGTCGAGGCCGGCAAATCCGAGGCCGCCGAGGAGCGCACCGAGACACGGCTGTTCGGTGCGCTTGAAGGCGCCTTCCGCGACGTGCCGCCGTCACGCATCGGCGGCGCCATCATGATCACCGATGGCGAGGTCCATGACGCCCCCCCGGCCGCGCCCGATTTCAACGCCCCGCTGCATGCCCTGATCACCGGCAACGACCACGAAAAGGACCGCCGCATCCGCTTCGAGAACGCGCCGCGCTTCGGCCTTGTCGGCAAGCCGCTCGACATGACCTATCGCGTCATCTCGACCGAAAACGAGACCGGCCCGGTCGATGTGCGCGTCTCGGTCAATGGCGAACAGGTCGCCGTCGAGCACGCCACCGTTGGCCAGGCGATGCCGCTGCAGGTGACCATTCCGGGCGCCGGGCGCAACATCGTCGAACTCGCCATCGACCGCGAACCGGGCGAACTGACCGACACCAACAACCGCGCCATCGCGCTCATAGACGGCATTCGCGAGAATCTGCGCGTGCTGCTCGTCTCCGGCGAGCCGCATGCCGGCGAACGCACCTGGCGCAACCTGCTGAAATCAGACGCCTCGGTCGATCTCGTCCATTTCACCATCCTGCGGCCGCCGGAAAAGCAGGACGGCACGCCGATCAACGAATTGTCGCTGATCGCCTTCCCGACCCGCGAACTGTTCGTCGAGAAGATCAAGGATTTCGACCTCATCATTTTCGACCGCTACCAGCACCGCGACGTGCTGCCGATCCTCTATTACGACTACATCTCCGAATATGTCGAAAAGGGCGGCGCGCTGCTGATCGCGGCCGGCCCCGAATATGCCGGCGAAAGCTCGATCGCGCGCACGCCGCTGATGTCCGCCCTGCCGGCGATGCCGACCGGCGAGGTGGTCGACAAGGCCTTCTATCCGCGCCTCACCGAACTCGGCCAGCGCCATCCGGTGACGCGTGGGCTGGATGGCTCTGCTAGCGAGCCGCCGCACTGGAGCCGCTGGTTCCGCACCATCGGCGTGCAGAATCCCGAAGGCGCAGTGGTGATGAAGGGCGCCGACAACCGGCCGCTGCTGTTGCTCGACCGCAAGGGCGAAGGCCGCGTCGGCATGCTGCTGTCCGATCAGGGCTGGCTGTGGGCGCGCGGCTTCGAGGGCGGCGGCCCGCATGTCCAGCTCTACCGGCGCATCGCCCACTGGCTGATGAAGGAGCCTGAACTCGAGGAAGAGCGGCTGACCGCCGACGGCCGTGGCATGGTGCTGGAAATCCGCCGCCAGACGATGGCCGACGATCCCGGCCCCGCGCAGATCATCACCCCGTCCGGCAAGACCTTGACCGTCAAGCTCGATAAATCCGAGCCCGGGGTCTTCCTCGGCAGCGTCGAGACCAGCGAGATCGGCCTCTATCAGGTCGCCAATGGCGACCTCACCGCGCTCGCCCATGTCGGGCCGGTCAACGCACCGGAATTCGCCGACGTCATTTCCACCGAAAGCCGGCTGAAGGCGCCGGCTGAAGCCACCGGCGGCAGCGTGCGCCGGCTGGCGTCGTCCACAGCCCTTGGCAGCGACGTGACGCTGCCCTCCATCGTGCCGGTGCGCTCGGCTGGCGCCGCGTCCGGCAACGACTGGATCGGACTGCGCACCACGGACGACAGCGTGCTCAAGGCCGTCTCGCGCGTGCCGCTGTTCGGCGGCTTCCTCGGCCTCGGCCTGCTGCTTCTGGCAATGGGTTCGATGTGGTACCGCGAAGGACGGTAGGGCTACTCTTCCGGCTCCGTCGTGAACATCAGCGGATAGCCCTTGGCCTTGCCGGCATCGGTGGCACGCGTCGCCTTGGTCTCGGCGACATCCCTGGTGAACACGGCGACGACGCAGACGCCACGCCGATGCGCGGTGATCATCACCCGATGCGCCTGGTCTTCGCTGAGTTTGAACTCGCCCTTCAGCACCGTCACCACGAACTCGCGCGGCGTGAAATCGTCGTTGATGAGGATGACCTTGTAGAGCTTTGGCCGTTCGACCTGCGGCTTGACCTGGACGCGCGGTTTTGTGGTGATTTCAGGCATTGGAACCGACCATTTGCGTAAGCGACCTTCGCCATTCTGGCACCAGCGAAAGCAGCCGTCTATTTTGATCAACGCCGCAAGCCGGGCGCGGCTATTCACACCTATGTGGGAAAGTGTCGTTTGCCGTTCAACGGCCCTGGCGACCGAACATCCGACGGCTTGGAATCTGCCGCGCGGTCGTGGCGGACGGCATATCGGGGCGAAAGCGGTTTCCACCGGCATCCGCCCGGCGTTCCAGCCAGGTCGCGATCGGCCACGCGGCGACGCAGATCAGCGTCGCGCCGGTCAGCACGACCAGCAGCCAGGTCTGTGCCGGCGTGATGTAGTCCCAGCTGGTGGAAATCGCCGGCGCGAACAGCGAAGGCTCGGTGCGTCCGGTGGCCGGATCGGGCACCGGGCTGGCGGTGAACAGGATCAGCACCCTGGCGACGCCGGTGGCAACCAGGCCGCCGATCACCATCGAGCGCAAAATGGACGAAAGCCGCTTCTTCATGCGGATTGTCCTACACGGTCGGCGTTGCAAACGGGTTAAGTGTCAGTCGAGGCGGAAGCTGCCGGTGCCAGACTTCGTCAAGATCAGTTGAACCCATCGACCCGCTTCATCGCCAACGTCAGGGCTTCAGCGGTTCGGACAGGAAGAAGGCCGCTCCAGCCGAAACCAGCTGGAGCGGCCTTGGTCAACAGGCCGGCATTTTGCGCCGGACCTTATTAGGTCTTCGGGGCGTCCTTCTTGACGGCCTTCTCGGCAGCCTTCTTGTGCTTCTTGACGGTCTTCTTGACGACCTTCTTCGGAGCAGCCTTGGCCGGAGCGGCAGTCGCCGGAGCGGTGGTCGTCGAAGCAGCCGGAGCAGCGGTCGTGGTGGCGGCGGCGTTGCCGAGAGCCGGCATCGCGACGGCGAGAGCGACGGCGAGACCGGTTGCGGAGAGGATGGACTTTTTCATGGCTTCGTTTCCTTTTTATGCGGGCCAAGTTTCGGAGTGTTACTGAACCGGGTCGTTCGGCGTCACTCCAAGCAGCTTCAAAGCACTGGCGAGCATCCGGATGCCCTGCGCCTGTTTCTTGGCGGCGCAGTACCGGTTGCCCTTTCTCTGAAGTGCCTTTGCCGCGGTGACCTGCGTTGCCGTGGCATGGGTTTCGAGGGCTTCATCAAATTGGTGGCTAAGATTGGCGCACCGTTCGCTCCGGGTTGTGAGCGTCACCTTTGCGTCCGATTGTCCGACAGCGGCAGTGACCAGGCAGAAGCCCAGCAACGCACCCAACAAACTGATCGACAACCTTGGCATCGGTTTATCCGTAAACCCGGAGACTAGCGTCGCAGCCGATGACCTGACCGCCACGAGATCAGTTATGCCCTTGAAATTTTTCAGGAGTTTTTCTGAACTGTAGAATTTTGTTTCTGGATTGTGTCTGAGAAAGCCGGTGTGAACCCGTCATAGCCACTGGCCAACATATGGCCTGAATTCTATCGTGTGGGTTGCGACAGAAGGGCTTGGCAATCAAAGACAGAAGGGCTTGGCAACAATGACAGGGCTGCTGTGAAATCCGACGCACACATACTGATCGTCGACGACGACAAGGGTATCCGCGACCTGCTGCAGGAATTCTTCCAGAAACGGGGCCTGCACACCTCGGTTGCCGCCGACGGCATCGAGATGGAGACCATCCTGCGGCGCGTCCAGGTGGACCTCATCGTCCTCGACGTGATGCTGCCCGGCAAGAGCGGGCTGGAGCTGTGCCGCGACCTGCGCGCCCAGTATTCGACGCCGATCATCATGCTGACCGCCGTCACCGAGACGACCGACCGCGTCGTCGGCCTGGAAATGGGCGCCGACGACTATGTGCCCAAACCCTTCGACCCGCGCGAGCTTTTGGCGCGTATCCGCGCCGTGCTCAGGCGCAATGGCGCCGCCGAGCCGAAGCGCGCCACCACCAAGCAGATCTACCGCTTCGCCGGCTGGACGATGGATTGTGCTCGGCGCCGGCTGATCGCACCCGACGATGTCAGGGTCGAACTGACCATGGCCGAATTCAATCTGCTGCAGACCTTCGTCAAGAGCGCGCAGCGCGTGCTGACTCGCGACCAGCTCATCGAACTGTCCGGCGGCGACAGCGACTATTCCTTCGACCGCAGCATCGACATCCTGGTCAGCCGGTTGCGGCGCAAGATGGAAGACGACCCCAAAACGCCCAAGCTGATCCTGACCGTGCGCAGCGGCGGCTACCAGTTCCTGCCCGAGACGACCTCCGAATGAGACGTTTCCTGCCGCAGACCTTGCCTGTCTGGGTGCTGCTGATCGTCATTGCCGGCCTGCTGATCAGCCAGGTCGCGACCCTTTACATCGTATCGCGCGACCGCGCCGCCGCCAACGACGTCGTCGACCTGTACCGGCTCAACGACCGTGCCTTCTCGCTGGTGCAGCTCATGCATGACGCCAGTCCGGACGAGCGCAAGGCGACGGCGAGCGGCCTGTTCAATTCAACCTATGCGCTCACCGTTTCGGACACGCCGGCGGTCACTTCGTCGATCGCCGGTGACGACGAACTGGCCGAACTCGAAGACATCCTCGTCGGCAGGCTGTCGAAATTCGGCATCACCGATGCACGCGTACGCCGCGATCCGGCGACGCGCGAGGCCGATGACGCGGACGGCACGGCCCCGGGACCCGACATCGGCCAGGTCGAGCGCGACCTTCTGGTATTGGCCGCCGACTTCGCCCAGAGCGACAAGCTGACGGCCTCGCTGCGCTTCGCCGACGGCCAATGGCTGAACTTCACCGAGCCGATCACGCCGGTCGGCCCGATCCTGAGCTTCGACAGCCTGCCGCTCTATTCGCTGATCGCAGGGCTGGTGGTGATCATGTCGATCTGGTCGCTGCGCCGACTGACGGCGCCCTACCGGATGATGGAAACCGCCGTGAACCGGATCGGCAAGGATCTGAAGAGCCCACCGATCGCTGAGAGCGGCAGCCGCGAAGTGCGAGCCGCCGCCAAGGCGATCAACGCCATGCAGGCAAGGTTGCGCGAATATGTCGAAGACCGCGAACATCTGGCGGCGGCACTGGCGCATGATCTGCGCACGCCGATGACCAGGATGCGCCTGCGCCTGGAGCTGTTGCGCAAATCGGCGGTCCGCGAGGCATTGGCGCACGACCTCGCCGATGTCGAGGGCATCGCCAGCTCGGTGATCGACTTCGCCACCTTCGAAGTGACCGAGGAAAAGAACGAACGCATCGATTTCTGGTCGCTCGTGGAATCGATCGCCGACGGCTATGACGACGTGTCGTTCGACGACGAGACCCGTTCGCGCGGGCTGATCTGCATGGCGCGGCCGGTGGCGCTCAAGCGCTGCGTCACCAATCTGGTGCAGAACGCGGTCACCTACGGCAAGAAGGCGCATCTTTCGCTGCGCCGGTCGGAGAACATGATCCTGCTCACCATCCGCGATGAAGGGCCGGGCATACCGCAGGCACAGATCGATGCCGTGTTCGGCTCGTTCGTGCGCCTCGAACAATCGCGCAACCGCCAGACCGGCGGTCTGGGCCTCGGCCTGACCATTGCCCGCAACATCGCGCGCGCCGCCGGTGGCGAGATCCGCCTGTCCAACAACCCGGGCGGCGGCCTGCTGACCCAACTGCGCCTGCCGCTGGCGGCATAAGGCTGCCACAATATGACAGGGCAGTTTCGTTAGCCGGTTCTTCGTCGGTCTGCTCTCAACTTCAACCAGCATAGGTCAACGAGCGGTGGATGGGCTGGTTGCGTATTTCAGTACGCCGTCCTTGCGTCGAAATATGCGAAGTTGCATCTCGCGCCAACGCGTCATCACCTTTTCCTCGAAGCGATCTCGTCTAAATTTAACGCAATGAATGTCCTCGATCATGAAGACATCGTCCTTGGATGCGACTGCCTCCAAGAACCGGGGAGACCGAACGGCCAGATTGACCTCGTTCTCACGCGAAGTTTGACCGATCAATTGGTAAAAGGTGAACATTGCATAGCAATAATTGTCGAATGTCTCGAACTCTGAAAAGTCTGCAACGCGACAGTCGTCCAAGGTCATTAAAGGGTAGCTGTACGGACTGCGCCTGTTCGGGTCTTGCCTAATGTGCGGCAGCTGGAGGGTCTTGGTGGCGCCGACCTCCTCCAGCACCGAGGTACTCCACTCCCAGCAGCTGATGTAACTGTGAAAGAAGGCTTCGCGCACCACACTATGTTCGTCTGGCAGCCACTCGTTGTGCTCTCGCTCGGCGTCGATTAGCCGGTAAACGTCGAATAGAAACTCGTATATGAGTGCAGCCACCGTCGCGTTTCGCATTCCTCAACCTCAATTATGCGACCCGGCTGTTCCCTCGAAAACAATAAACCGCCCTATGGGCTGAATTGACGGCGAAGGTTACCGCCGCAGCACCGCGCTCAGCACGTCGCGGATGCCGATGGCGCCGACGAAGCGCGACTGGTCGTCGAACAGCGCCACGGGAGCGGTCTGCGAACGGTGCATGGCCAGCATCACGGTTTTCAGCGAGGTGCCCGGATTGGCCCAGAACACTTGCGCGGCTTCTTCGGATTGGCCTTCGACTTCGGCGCACGACACCCAGACCGCCGGTTTGCCATCGCGTTCGGCCGCCGCCACCAGCCCGTGATCATCGATCTTGAAGCGCGTCGTCTTGCGGCGGTCGAGCCACACCCAGCCATCCTTGCCGTGCTCCAGATCGCGACGGTCGCGCATCACGTTCCAGGCGGTCAGCACCGACAGCGGGTTCACATTGGCGATGAAGTCGCGGACATAGTCGTTGGCGGGCCGCAGCACGATGTCCTCCGGCGCGCCGGTTTGCACAATGCGCCCACCCTCCATGATGGTGATGTGGGAACCGATCTTCAGCGCCTCCTCGAGGTCGTGGCTGACGAAGATGATGGTCTTCTTCAATTCGGCCTGCAGCTGCAACAATTCGTCCTGCAGCTTGGTGCGGATCAGCGGGTCGAGCGCCGAGAACGGCTCGTCCATCAGCAGGATCGGCGCCTCGGTGGCGAAGGCCCGCGCCAGGCCGACGCGCTGCTGCATGCCGCCCGACAGCTCATGCGCGTATTTCTTCGACCACTGGTCGAGATTGACCAGCTTGAGCTGGCGTTGCACGCGCTCCTTGCGCTCGGCTTCCGGTACGCCGGCGAGTTCGAGGCCGAGACCGACATTCTCCTCCACCGTGCGCCAGGGCAAAAGGCCGAACTGCTGGAACACCATCGCCACCTGTTTCTGGCGCAGGCGCCGCAGGGTCGCCTCGTCGCAGGTGACGACGTCGACGGTTTTATCGCCATCCTTGACCAGCACCTGGCCGCGCGACACCACGTTGAGCCGGTTGACCGCCCGCAGCAATGTCGACTTGCCCGAACCGGAGAGACCCATCAGCACGGAGATTTCGCCCTCGTTCACGGTCAGGCTGGCGCCGGCGCAACCCAGTACATTGCCGGTCTTTTCGAGGATCTCGGCGCGGCTGGCTCCGGCGTCGATCATTTTCAGCGATCCGGCCTGGTCGGCGCCGAAGACGATATCGACGTTCCGGAAATCGACGGCGACGGTCATTTCTTGCCTCCAACGGCGATGCGGGTCATCCGGTCGAGCACGATGGCCAAAACGACGATGGCGAGGCCCGCCTCGAGCCCGAGGTCGATCTTGCGCGAACCCAGCGCCCGGTTGATTTCGGTGCCGAGGCCGCCCGCGCCGATCAGTGCGGCAAACACCACCATCGACAGCGACAGCATGATGCACTGCGTCAGACCGGCCATGATGGTGGGCAGCGCCGAGGGCAGCTCCACCTTCCACAGCAACTGGCTCTTGGTGGCGCCGAACGCCTCGCCGGCCTCGACGATCGACTTCGGCACCGAGACGACGCCGAGATGCGTGAGACGAACCGCGGTCGGGATGACGAAGATGATGGTGACGATGAGGCCGGGCGCATTGCCGAGGCCGAACAGCGTCAGCACCGGGATGAGGTATACGAAGGTCGGCAGCGTCTGCATCAAATCGAGCACCGGCAGCATGACGCGATAGACCTTCGGCTTGTGCGCCGCCCAGATACCGAGTGGCACACCGATGGCCATCGAGGCGGCGGCGGCGGCAACCACCAGCACCAGTGTCTCTACCGTCTGCTTCCAGAGGTTCTGGTTGAGGATGAACAGCAACCCGAGAAAGACAGCCACCGCCAAGCCTCTCGATCGCTGCAGATAATAGGCAAGCAGTGCAATCAGCGCGATGAGAAGGACCGGCGGTACCAGCAGCAGCGTGTCGACCACTCCATCGAGCAGGAAATTCAAGCCGCCGGAGAGGCCGCGGAAGAAGGTGTTGAAATTGTCGGTAAGGAAGGTGAAGAACGCTTTGCCCCACTCGCCTATGGGGATTTTATAACTGACAAAGAATTTTGAAATCGGATCCATCTTGCCCCTCTTTGGCAGTCGCCGTCCTTGCCGGACGGTCATCTTGTCACAGGATATGAAAAAGGGCAGCCCTTTCTACAGTGACTGCCCTTCTTGATCGGTCACGCCGAACGCAAGACCTGCTCAGCTTCCGAGCGCAGTCTTCACGGCTGCAGCGGCGTCGCCGCCATCGAAAGTGGTCACGCCGGCAATCCACGGAGCAACCGCGTCCGGATGCTTCTTGAGCCAGTCGGTCGCAGCCGTATTGGCATCGGCGCCCTTGAGGATCGCGTCCATTATCTCGCCTTCCATGTCGAGATTGAACTTCAGGTTGGCGATGAATTTGCCGGCATTCGGGCACTCGGTGGTGTAACCCTTGCGCACATTGGTATGCACGGTGGCTGCGCCAAAGCCGCTGTCGCCCATGCCATCGAGATAGGTGATCTTCATGGCACCCATCACCGGATGCGGCGTCCAACCGAGGAACGCGATCCACTCATTGCTCTTGATCGACTGCTCGGCCTGCGTGAGCATGCCAGCCTCCGAGGATTCGACCAGCTCGAAGCCTTCGAGATTGTCCTTCGGGTTCTTGATCATGTCGAGGATGATGCGGTTACCATCATTGCCGGCCTCGATGCCGTAGATCTTGCCGTCGAACTTGTCCTTGAACTTGCCGAGGTCGGTCAGCGTCTTGACGCCGGCGTCCGCGACATAGGTCGGCACGACGATACCGTAGCCGGCGCCACTGAGGTTTTCGCTGATGGTCTCGACCGAACCGTCGGCGGTGTAGTCCTTGATGTCGTTGGTCATCGACGGCATCCAGTTGCCGAGGAAGACATCAAGATCCTTGTTCTTCAGCGACGCCATGGTCACCGGCACCGACAGCTGGATCGTCTGCGGTTCGTAGCCGAGCGCGGTGAGCAGTACCGATGCGACGCCGGTCGTCGCCTGGATGTCGGTCCAGCCGACATCGGAAAGACGCACCGCCTTGCAGCTCGCCGGATCGCCGGCAAAGGCAGCGCTGGTGGACAAAAAAGCCGCCAGGCCGAGGCCGGCGACGAAAGAGTTCATACGCGACATAGACAGTCTCCCATTGTGATTCTTTGGCGAAGCGTAGCTACGGTTTCTATGCCCGCCTTGTTTCGTCAGCCAAACACCATTCTGGTGTGGTTTCAAGCATTAAGACAATCACGATCAACGGCGCGGGCTGGCCAATCAGCGACACATCAGGCGCTTTTGCCATGCCGGACGGTTTTTTCGAAGACGGGCGGGCTTTTTCAGGGGAATGCGGGCGACCGCCCCTCCCCGTATCAGGGCAAGTCGGCTTAAAAGAGCGGCATGGCCAAGCTTTACTTCCACTACGCGACTATGAACGCCGGCAAGACGACGATGCTCTTGCAGGCCTCTTACAATTATCGCGAGCGCGGCATGGGCACGATGCTGTTCGTCGCCGGCCACTACCGCAAGGGCGACACCGGCCTGATCTCGTCGCGCATCGGCCTGGAGACGGAAGCCGAGATGTTCCGCGATGGCGACGATCTGTTCACCCGCGTCGCCGATCATCACGCGCATACGTCAGTGCATTGCGTCTTCGTCGACGAGGCGCAGTTCCTCGAGGAGGAGCAGGTCTGGCAGCTCGCCCGCATCGCCGACCGGCTGAATATCCCGGTCATGTGCTACGGCCTGCGCACCGATTTCCAGGGCAAGCTGTTTTCCGGCTCGCGCGCGCTGCTGGCCATCGCCGACGATTTGCGCGAAGTGCGTACAATCTGCCGCTGCGGCCGCAAGGCGACGATGGTCGTGCGCCTCGGCCCCGATGGCAAAGTGGCGCGCCTGGGCGAGCAGGTGGCGATCGGCAAGGACGTCTATGTCTCGCTCTGCCGCCGTCATTGGGAAGAAGAAATGGGCCGCGCCGCGCCCGACGACTTCATCGGCTTTATCAAGGGCTGACTCTGTCTCTTGGTTTTTGGAGCAATTCCCAGGGGGAGCGCTATGTGCTTTTCTTGGAATTGCACCGGGCTCATACGGTCGAGACACGCCACTTCGGAAACCGCCAACCCAGCCGCACACCCAGCGTCGCCACTGCAATCAGCGCCATGCCGGCAGCCTGCGCCGGTCCGAGCGGATGCCCATAGATCGCCCAGTCGACGATGATGGCGACGACGGGATAGATGAAGGTGATGACGCCGATCACCGGTGTCGTCAGGCGCGGAAAGGCCGAATTCATCAACACGTAGGCGATGCCAGTGTGCAGCACGCCGATGCCGAGCAGCCAGCCCCATGACGCAGGCGCAATATGTTGGCCGATGCCGGCGAACGGGGCGAGCATGACGACCCCAACCAGTGTTTGGCAGAGTACCGTAATTTCGGCGCGCTGCTGACCAAGGCCCTTGGCGAGGATCGTTGTAACGGCGTAGAGCATTGCGCCGCCCAGCGTCAGCGCAATGCCCGGCGCCCAGTTGGCATCGTCGTGGCCGTGCGCGAAGACGAGGCCGCTGGCCAGCACGACGCCGAGAAACGCACCGAGCATCCACAGCAGTTGGTCGAGCGAGATGCGCTCCTTGAGGAAGACGACACCGATCAGGACCACGAAGAACGGCTGGATATGGTAGATAATCGTCGTCGTGGCGATCGATGTCATGGCGAAGCCGGCGAAGAAGGCCGTCCAGCTCAGCACCATGCACACGCCGGCAAGTGCTGCAAGGGCAAGCCGAGACGGCGACAGCGTCCGATCCGGCAGATAGCCGCGCAACAGGCACCATAAGAAAAGGAATATCGCGCCGAACACACATCGCCAGAAGACGACGGCAACGGGATGCAGCCCCGATTCCGTGGCGAAGGCGCCGACCGTACCGGCGATCACCATTGCCAGAGCAAGGCTCGCGGCCGGAAAGCGGGCTGTCGAGGCGTCCGTCATGTGGTGGTTTCCCAGCGATCCCAGCAACCATCTGGTCACTGGCGCCACCTTCAAACAAGCGAATAGATTTGTGATGACCTATTCGATATACTGATAGCACCATGGCCGCGCCACTCGATCTCAATCTGCTGAAAACCTTTGTCGCCGTCGTCGAGAGCGGCAGCCTTTCCAATGCAGCACCCAGGGTCGGCCGCAGCCAGTCGGCGGTCAGCATGCAGATGCAGCGGCTGGAGGAGATGGTCGGCAACCAGCTTCTGGTGCGTGGTCCCAGAACCGTCACTCCCAATGCGATCGGCGAGGATTTCCTGATCTATGCGCGCCGGTTGCTGAAACTGTCGGATGAAGCCTGGGCAAGCGTCACCCGGCCTAAGGAAACAGGCAGCGTCCGCTTGGGGGTGCCCGACGATTATGCCGCCTTCCTCCTGCCGCCCGTGCTCTCACGCTTCGCGGCGGAGCATCCCCTGGTGACGGTGGAGTTGATCTGCGAACAGTCGACCGCGCTGGTGAAGACGCTGGCGGAGGGGCGGCTGGATCTGGCGATCATCACCCGCTTGCCGGAGCAGCCGCTTGAGGTGATCCGGCTGGAACGCTTCGTCTGGGTCGCCTCATCAAACCATGTCGCCTGGGAGACCGATCCGCTTCCGGTCGCCTTGTTCGAACCGGGCTGCGCCGCCAGGATGAATGTTCTGCAGGCGCTTGGCGATGCCGACCGCTCCTATCGCTGTACCTATTCAAGCGCCTCTCTGCTTGGCCTGATCGCCGTCGTCCAGGCCGGGCTCGCGGTGGCTGGCCTCGCCCTGCGCAGCGTACCACCGTCGCTGCGCATCGTCGGCGGCAATGAAGGGCTTCCGGTGCTGCCGGACCTCGAAATCGGCATCCTTCGCAACCCGCTGTCGACGACCCAGGCGGTCGAGCGGCTGAATGATTTCCTGCGCCGCGATCTGGCACAACAGGCCTGACTCGCGGGCCTGTCTTCCGCAATCCCGCCGCGATGCAGCGTTTGTTAAAGCCTCGGTACTATAAGGCCGCCAGCCAGAACTCTCCGGAGGCAGCATGTTTCGAGCCGCTTCGTCCGCCAGCATCCTTCTCCTTGCCAGCTCGCTTGTGGCCCATGCCGGCGGCGACCCGGCCCTGGGCAAGAAGGCCTTCAACCGGTGCATGGCCTGCCATGAAGCAGCCACCGACCGCGACAAGGTCGGTCCGCATCTGCTGGGCGTCGTTGGTCGCACCGCCGGAAGTGCGGAGAGTTTTCTTGGCCGCTATTCCGAGGCGATGAAGAGTGCCGGCGCCGCCGGCCTGGTCTGGGATGAAGCCAATCTCGCCGAGTATCTCAGAGCACCCAAGCTGAAAGTGCCCGGCAACAAGATGGCGTTTGCCGGCCTGGCCAAAGACGACGACATCGCCAACGTCATTGCTTATCTGAAGGCCGATCCCAAGCCCTGATCCGCTGTTCGTCAGCTCTGTAAAGCCGGCTTTCTCCTCGCATATCGCGGCCGCGATTGCTTCGGCGGTTTGCCCAATACAAAGGCATCCGTGCGCCTTCGCCTTGCAGCATGAAAGTTCAATGACAGCTGAACTATGGCTGGTCGGCAAGCTAATCACGCTAAGCCCACGCCTTCACTGGTTTTCAAGACCCTGACGAATTTTTTTGTTTTCACGCCGCCCTTATCTTCACGTCTTTCAATCCCCTGATGCCCCACATATATTCGCCGCTGTTCGCGACCAGCGACGTCATGCCGAAGCGGGAGGCCCCAATGGCGACATTGCAGAATTTCGACGCCGAAATTGCCAAGACCAAGCAGGTCGTGCAGGACATGCGCTCCAAGATCGAGCAATCCGGCACCATGCTTGATACGCTTGCCACATCAGACAAGAAGATCGGCGACGCAAATTTCGACCTCGAGAACGCCCGCATCGAGGATGTGCTGAAGCAGCAGAAGGTGATGGAAGGCAACATTGCCGACCTGATCATCGGGCTGGAGGACGCCACCAACGTCTTCGGCGCCGAGTTCGAGAGCATGAAGAACTACACCGGCTGGGAAAAATTCATTGGCATCTTCTCCAGCCAGAGCAAGCAGCGCATGCGCACCGACCGCGTTCGCAACATGTCGCTGGCCGGCAATCTGCAGGAACTGCTGGTCAAATCCGACACCATCGTCGGCATATTGAAGGCGCAGAAAGAGGTTCTCGACCAACGCTACAAGACCTCGGAAACCAGCCTGTCTCAGGTTATCGAGCGCCGCAAGACCACCATGACCAATCTCGAAGCCGTGCAGAAGCGCATCGAGGAGCTCAACCCGATGCTGCTCGACATCGAAAACAAGATCGCCGCTTCGACCAGCCAGAAAGACCGCACGCAGCTCGAAGGCGAACGCTCCAAGCTGGCGACGGAATACAACGAAAAGCAGGCCAAGGAGCAGGAGCTGCTGGCCGAGAGCCAGACGCTCGAGCGTTACACCTCGATGTTCCAGACCTTCGTCGATTCGCTCAACAACCAGATCGCCGCGCAATCGACGCTGATCAACAAGCTGACCATCGATACCGAGCAGCGCATCGTGCTCTACAAAGCGCTGGAAGATTCGCTGAAGACCGCCGCCCAGCAGGACGTCGCCCACAAGATCAACACGCTGGGCAGCCAGGTCGACAACACCGCCGAGGAAACCATGGCCGGCATCGGTGCTGCTTCGCAAAAGCACATCGGCGACCTGCTCGAGATGCACGAGAAGAACATGGTCGCTACCGCCGACATCCAGCGCCGCAAGAAGCTGGCCGACGATGCCTTTGCCCGCCGCTTCGACGAGGTGCTGAAGAAGCACAATTCGGCGAACTACGTGCAGTCTTAGGAGTGACAGGACTGCCCGCGAGCGCACAGGCATGACCCCCGAAAACGAAACGGCGGCACGGTATTTTTCCGCCATCACGGCCGCACTCAGCGGCCTTGAAGTGTTCATGCGCGACGATCGCTCGCCGCTCTACCGGCATGGCATCGTCGCCAAGATCGTCGCCGAACACATCGCCAGGCTCGACAAGTCGTTTTCCTGCTGGCGCAACCGGCTCGGCTTCATGGACACATTCCACATTTCGCGCGCCGAAAGCGGATTTCCGGTGTTCCAGAACTTGCTCGAACTGGAAAACGACCGACGCCAGGCCGACGCGCGGCTTGCCAACATTCCGCTCGCCGGCGAGTTGCGCGAGGAAATGGCCGACTTCATCCTGCGCCACAAGGAATTCCCCGCGGCGCTGCAGAAGTCGATAGCCGAGCGGCTTTATCTCGAGGACGTGAAAAGCGAGAACACGTTCGGCCCGTTCACCTTGGCGCAAACGGCCAAGGTCTCGGTCAATCCGAAGACGGGGCGGCCTTATTATCTCGTCCACTGGGCGACGTTCGACGGCAGCGCCAACCTGCCGCTAGTCTACATGGTGACAGTGGAGGATTCGTCCGAAACGATGATTCGCCAGCTTGTCGATAGAAACGGCAAGCTGAACGAGACGATTGACATTCCGCTGCCGGTCGATGGCCTGCTCAATCCCGAGCTTGCCCACCGTTTCGACGATTTCACCGAGAAGAACTCCGCCTACACGCTGTCGCCGGCGACCATCGCGGTCAATCTCGACAAGGATTTCGAGCCGCTGCACCCCAAGCAGCTGCGCCGCGTCGTGCTCGGCCCGTTCTATTCGGCTGGCATTACCGACAACAATTCGACGGTGACCGAGGTACTCGCCAAGGTGCGCAAGCCCGAAAATGCCTGGCTGCTGACCTGGACCATCCAGGAGGTCTATTCCAAGGCCGAGAAGCCCGGCCGCAAGGGCCTGTTTTCCAGCGAGAAGACGACCCAGGAATTCTTCATCAACACCGACGATCTGGAAGCCGCGCGCCAGGGCGTGTCGAGCTATGAAAACCACGCGCTGATCCCGCACGAGGCCTATCAGGCGCTCTACGCCGCCGGCGAGGCACAGAAGATCTTTGCCGGCTACAAGGTTCACATCCTGTCCAACGGACAGGTCATCTCAGACGTCTGACCGTCACACCACGGAGCACCCTTCATGGATACCGGCCTGACCACCATCCCGGAAGCCGCCATCGAGAAGCACCGCGCTACCGCGCAGAGCTTCATCACCCGTGTCGTCGTGCTGGAGGACCCGTCTAGCTCCTCCGGCACAGCACTTGCCGGCACCAACCGCCGCTTCGTTTCGACCGTCTCGGTCGGTTCGGTGCGCCGCACGCGCGAGGTCGAGCTGTCGAAGACCGTCGGCGCCGTTCATCCCGATGATCAGCTGCTGACCATCCCGCAGCACACGCTCCTGTTTCGCGCCCGGCGCGGCACGGCGATCGCGCTGGCAATATCGGACGTCTTTGCCGAGGGCTCGGACCTTGAAAGTCTGCAGGCCAAGAACACCCGCGCGCCGCTCGAAGGCGACGAGGCGTCTACCTTCAAGAAGCTTCTGTCGGCCTCGGCTTACATTTCGGCCTTCAGCCTCGCCTCCTACCTGTTCCAGCTGATCGACAGCGACGGCGAGGCGCCCAACGACAGTCCCGAACCGGACTTCCTGTTCGACACGCCGCAGGATGCGGTGAAGTCGATCCTGGCCGGCCTCGACAAGGCGATCTCGGGATCGTCCGACGACGCCGACCTGATGACAAGGGCGCGTGCCTTCGCCCGCGTCGCCATCGACGGGCTTCTGGCCCGCAAGGGCCGCTTCGACGGCATCGGCCCGTTCGAGAGCGCGCATATCCGTATCGATGCCGACGATTTCACCCTCGATGGTTTCGACGTCGCGCCGGGCAAGCGTTCAAAACCGCTGGTGATGACATTCAAGAAGCCGGAAGAGGTCGTCGGCAATCACATCGCCAAATACCAGTCGGTCAAGCTCGCCAAGATGCTGATGGCCTACGACTTCGAGCGCGAACTCAATCCGTTCGTCGAACTCGGCGGCTTCCTGTTCACCTTCATCGGCGACGGCGCCCCCGGCACCGGCAAGACGACCCTGATCCAGATGATCGCCGGCCTCGTCAACGGCTACTGCCAGGTCGCCGGCTATCCCTTCGCCTACGAGAATTTCGGCGTCGACCAGATCTCGTCCTATCAGGGCAAATCAGGCCAGAACTGCCGCCAGTTCATCAACAATGTGCTGAACCCGCGCGTCATCGGATTCGGCACCATCGACGACATCGACCAGGTGGCGGCGCGCCGCTCAGACGACCGCGCCTCGGCCGGCCAGCAGGAAATCACCGGCGTGTTGATGGATGCCTTCGCCGGTGCCGCGACCGTGGTGCGCGGCAATTGCTCGTTCGGCATGTTCTCCAACTATCCCGAAAATGTCGACGACGCGCTGCGCCAGCGCGCCGGCGCCCGCTGGCTGGTCGACGGGCCGCAGAGCCGCAACGACTACATCGATATTTTTGTCCTGCTGGCGGGAAAAAACCACAAGATCCCGCTCGGCGACCACGATCTCTACGCCGCGCAGGAAATCCAGCGCGCCGTGACCGAAGCCTATGAGGGGCACGAGAAGCCGCAAGAAGACGGGCTGATGAAGGTCTACGAGCGCTACATGAAGGAGAACGGCGCGCCGAAAACGATGGCCGACATCGGCACCTATCTGCACCTGATCAAGGATGCCGAGCCCCGCTTCACCGGCCGCGCCATCAAAAACGTCACCGACGCCATCAAGATGCGCGCCATGGACATCGAGCTTCCCGACGACTGGTTCGAGAAGCCGGAAGTCTTCATGCGCAAGGGTTATGACGAGAAGAAAGCGATGATCGAGGAACTGCGCGGCCCCTTTTCGATGGACATGGTCATGCAGGAGATCAACCGCTACGCCGACTCGGAGTTCCGCTATTCCGACAAGTCCGACGACTCCGCCGTACAAAAGCTGCTGCGCGACGCCCGCCTGCGCGAACGGGCCGCGCGCGAGATGGAGGAGATGATGAAGAAGGGGCTGTGGAATGCGTGAGTGCGCGCCTACCCCCCTCTGGCCTGCCGGCCATCTCCCCCTCAAGGGGGGAGATCGACTTTCACCATCGCTTTTGCCAATCTTCGACCTATCTGGAGAAGCGACACGGACGACGCTGCCAATCTCCCCCCTTGAGGGGGAGATTGCCGGCAGGCCAGAGGGGGGTGCTGGCACGCTCCTCGGGAGCGATGCACCTTGACCACAAAACCCGCCAAGAAACCCGATCTCCTGCGCGACAACGAGCTGATCTATGGCCGGCTGCTGACGGTCGACGAGCCGCATTTGATCCAGCGCTACAACAAGGCGCTCGCCGCATTCGGCTTGAAGCCGACCAAACTAAAGAGCTTGCAGATCGACCGCACCGGCTTCTCGCCTGAAGTGGCCGAGGAATGCGATGATTATGACTATCTCGATCCCAACGAGGTCAACCGCCGCTTCATCATCCTGACGCCGTCGCAGATCGACCTGCCGGTGGTGCACACCGCCTTCTCCAACACCTCGCAACTGATGTTCGAGTTCATGTCCAGGAACCGGCGCGCCATCGATGCGCTGACGATCAAGGACGTCATCTACGGCGAGATCGAGGATTCCATTCCGAAGGTCAACGACATCGAGGATTTGCTGTCGATCAGCCAGGTCGAATTCAAGGTGCTGTCGGCCGAGGATGTGCTGGGCAAGGCCGCCGAACTCGGCAAGCTCGTGGACCGGCTGAAGCAGGAGCCCGATGCCTGGCGCGACAGCGCCATGCTGAACCGGATGGTGGAGCTTGCCAAGATCTGCGGCGACATCCGCGAGAACGCGCTGGTGCCCGACCAGGTGATCTTCCGCCACAATGCCTACTGGACCAGTCACTTCGGCGGTCTCTACGTGTTCGTCGACCCTGATATAACGACGGTGATCAGCGATCCGGCCGCCCCCGGTTTCCGCCGCTCGCGGCCGTGGCAGGTCAGCTATCTCTCGATCAACGACGCCGACAAGGTGTTCAAGTTCCTCGCCACCACCGGCCGCATCGAGCTGCCGCGTGCCTCCTGGGTGGAGACCTCGGGCTATCTCGAGCACCGCGCCGAGATGGTGGTGCGCGCGCTGATCCGCGATGCCGAGCCGAACCGCAATTTGACCGATGTCGACAAGGTCTGGCTGCAGACCTGGATCCAGAGCCATGCCGACCTGATCACCAGAGACGGCAATTTTCCGTTCCTCAACGCCGCCAAGCGCGAGATCGCCCAACTCGGCCACCTCAAGATCGAGGATGTCTTCCCGCAGCAACGTTTCCTTGTCATCCGCGCCAAGCCTGACCACCCCGACGCCTGGCTGACCAACCGGCTGATCTCGGATTTCGTACCGTCGGACTTCGTTTCGCGCTACATCTTCAACAAGGACGGCTTTTATGAGGACTATGGCGGCTTCAGCGACGCGTGGCGATCGCATGTTGTGGACGTTCTCAAAACCACATATTTGAAGGACAAGGTGGCGTTTCGCACACGCCTCTACGGCCTGACTGACTAGAACGAAATGAATCGTTATGTCGTTCTAACTTCTTGTTTTGGCGCATGATGTTATCCAAAAAGCCTGCAACTTTTTGGCGTCATGCTTTGAGGGGGTGACACAGCCATGCTCGATCCGATCGTGAATTTCTTCACCCGCATTTTCCAGTGGATTGGCCGCGGCATCGGCCTGTTGATCGGCGTCATCCTGTGGCCGTTCCTGTGGGCCGGGCGCTGGTACACGCAGCGCGGCTGGATCCTCAAGGCGGCGGTCGGCCTCGCCCTGCTGGTGCTGATCGGCCTCTACGCCAATTTCTTCTACGCCACCCAATGGTGGAACAATTTCAACCCGAACTATCCCGACACCTACACGTTCGAGAAGCGCAATGTCTCCGCCGGCGAACAGGTCTCCGCCGGCGCCGGCACCGACACCGCCAAGACCTGCGGCAACTCCGGCATTGCCCAGATCGCCGCCGACCTGACCGACTACAACGTCAACCAGAATGCCTGGATCTCGTCGATGATCCTCTACAAGCTTGGCCTGTTCGGCATCGACTGGGACAACACGCCGTGGATGGACAACAAGGCCTCCTTCCAGCGCGGCATCAACCAGGCGGTGCGGCGCACCGCGACCGAACTCGCTGACAATCTCGGCCGCGTCCGCACCACCTCGCAGATCGACAGCGATCTGCAGAATGCCCGCGGCAACCTGCAGTTCGACGAGGAGACCTGGTATTTCGGCCTGAACCCGTTCGGCCCCAAGACGCCGACACCGAGCTACTATCGCGACGCTGTGCGCATGCTGCGTTCCTTCAACGCTCGCCTTGCTACCTGCCAGGCGACATTCGACGCCCGCGCCGACAATCTGAAACAGTATATCGACCGCATCTCGTCCGACATCGGCTCGACCTCGGCGATCCTCAAGGAACGCGCCGAGAACCACAACAATGGCTGGTTCGACTTCCGCGCCGACGACCGCTACTGGTTCGCCTATGGCCAGCTCTATGGCTATTACGGCCTGATGAAGGGCGCCCAGGCCGACTTCGAGGACGTCATCAAGGAAAAGCATCTGCAGAACCTGTGGGACACAATGGACTCGCAGTTCGTTTCGGCGCTGAAGATCCAGCCTTTCATCATCGCCAATGGCCGCGAGGATGGCTGGCTGTTGCCGACGCATCTGACGACGATGGGCTTCTATGTGCTCAGGGTGCGCTCCAACATGGTCGAAATCAGCAACGTTCTGACGCAGTAGCGCTGTTCCATTAGGGACCAGGCGATGGCGAATTTGCGCCGTCGCCTCTGTCGCATTCCGTGCATTGTGCGGCTGTTTTGAGACGGCGGCGCGGCGTGTCCTCTGGCTTCTATACGGCGCGGCAACGGAGCCAGGAAGAACCGATGACAGGTCGGCCGGTCCGCAGAGGAATTTTCTCTATAGGAAACATAGTTGCATGAAAGTTGACGCCGCGGCAGCGACAGGGTTAGAACATGCCCGCGCCCGGGTCCAACCTGCCTGCGAGTAAGATCAACCCGTCCCCTCCATCGTCCAATCCAGAGGAAAGCCGTCATGGCCGAAGTGAAGTCCGACATCGAGATCGCGCGCGGCGCCAGGAAAAAGCAGATCCAGGAGATCGGCCAGAAGATCGGTATCCCGACCGAACATTTGCTGCCCTATGGCCACGACAAGGCCAAGATCTCAGCTGAATTCATCAAATCGGTGAAGGGCAACAAGGACGGTAAGCTGATCCTCGTCACCGCCATCAACCCGACGCCGGCCGGCGAAGGCAAGACCACGACCACGGTCGGTCTCGGCGACGGCCTGAACCGCATCGGCAAGAAGGCGATCATCTGCATCCGCGAGGCCTCGCTGGGCCCGAACTTCGGCGTCAAGGGCGGTGCCGCCGGCGGCGGCTATGCGCAAGTCGTGCCGATGGAGGACATGAACCTCCACTTCACCGGCGACTTCCATGCCATCACCACGGCGCACAACCTGCTTTCGGCGCTGATCGACAACCACATCTACTGGGGCAATGAGCTCGGCATCGACACCCGCCGCGTCGTCTGGCGCCGCGTCATGGACATGAACGACCGCGCGCTGCGCGAAATCATCTGCTCGCTCGGCGGCGTCGCCAACGGATTCCCGCGCGAGGGCGGTTTCGATATCACCGTCGCCTCGGAAGTCATGGCCATCCTGTGCCTGTCGACCGACCTGAAGGACCTCGAAAAGCGCCTCGGCGACATCATCGTCGCCTATCGCCGCGACAAGTCGCCGGTCTATGCCCGCGACCTCAAGGCCGACGGCGCCATGGCCGTGCTGTTGAAGGACGCCATGCAGCCGAACCTGGTGCAGACGCTGGAGAACAACCCGGCCTTCGTGCATGGCGGCCCGTTCGCCAACATCGCGCATGGCTGCAACTCGGTCGTCGCCACCACGACGGCGCTCAAGCTCGCCGACTACGTCGTCACCGAAGCCGGCTTCGGCGCTGACCTCGGTGCTGAAAAGTTCTTCGACATCAAGTGCCGCAAGGCGGGCCTCAAGCCGGCGGCGGCCGTCATTGTCGCCACCGTGCGCGCCATGAAAATGAATGGCGGCGTCAAGAAGGAAGACCTCGGCAAGGAAAACGTCGAAGCGGTGAAGAAGGGCTGCGCCAATCTCGGCCGCCACATCGAGAACATCCGCCAGTTCGGCGTGCCGGCGGTGGTTGCCATCAACCACTTCTACTCCGACACCGACGCCGAGATCCAGGCGATGAAGGACTATGTCGCCTCGATGGGCGAAGAGGCGATCCTGTGCAAGCACTGGGCGCACGGCTCGGCCGGCATCGAGGATCTCGCCAACAAGGTGGTGGCACTGGCCGAATCCGGTGCTTCGCAGTTCGCGCCGCTCTATCCCGATGCCATGCCGCTGTTCGAGAAGATCAACACCATCGTCCAGCGCATCTATCGCGGCTCGGAAGCGATCGCCGACAAGTCGGTGCGCGACCAGCTCAAGGCCTGGGAAGACGCCGGATACGGCCACTTGCCGGTGTGCATGGCCAAGACGCAGTACTCGTTCTCGACCGACCCGAACCTGCGCGGCGCGCCGACCGGCCACACGGTGCCGGTGCGCGAGGTCAGGCTTTCGGCCGGTGCCGGCTTCGTCGTCATCATCTGCGGCGAGGTCATGACCATGCCCGGCCTGCCCAAGGCGCCGTCCTCGGAAAAGATCTTCCTCAACGAGATGGGCCAGATCGAAGGCCTGTTCTAAAATCCTTCAGTTCAAACCGCAAAGGGCGCCGCAGCGATGCAGCGCCCTTCTGTTTTCGGATAACCCTAAGCAGCGCTGCGCGAGAGCGCCCGCTGGTTGGAGCCGAAGATGGTGTCGCGTTCCGGCAGCGCGCCGGTCTTCAGGCACTCGACCCATTCGGCGGTCTTGAGCACGGCGGCGAAGCGCGACTGCAGGATGATCGTGACCACGCGGTGGATCTCCTCGGCCGAGGCGTAGCCGGCGCTGTTGGCGTAAGGCACCGAGCCGGTCGCATCCGACAGGAACTCGACGGCAAAGCCCATATGCACGGCGTGGATGATGGTCGACAGGTCGCAATTATGCGTCATGTAGCCGACCACCGTGATCGTATCGATGGCGTTGGCGCGCAGCCAGTCCTCGAGGTCGGTGCCGGTGAAGGCGGAGGGCAGGTTCTTTTCGACATAATAGTCGCGCTCACGCTTGGCGATTTCGGGATGCAGTTCGCCGCCATGGCTTCCCCTAGCGAAGATCGGCGATGTCTCGGGCGCCATCTGCTTGACGACCACCACCTTGATGCCAGCAGCAGTCGCTGCATCCATCGCCCGCGCCACATGGACGACGCTGTCGCGGAACGGCGGATGCTGGATGGCAAGACTGCCGCCATCATAGTCGTTCTGCACATCGACGACGATCAGCGCCCGGCGTGGCGTGGTGTTGGCTGGGTCAGACATGGTGTTTTCCTTTCCGGCTCGAATGCGATGGACCGAAAATAGCCGGGTGGCTGGGTTGCCGAAAGTGGCCCAATTGACATCATTCGAAAGAATTGGGACAATCGCATTCAACTGCCGGAAGCACCCATGACCGACCCGATCATTGCCGTCCTCGCCTTCGACGGCATCAGCCCGTTCCATCTTTCCGTGCCCTGCCTGGTCTTCGCAGAGGACAGGACGGCGCTTGGCCTGCCGCGCTTCGACTTCCGCATCTGCGCGGTCAAGCCCGGCCCGATCCACACCGAGGCCGGACTGACAATTGCCGCGCCGCATGGGCTCGAAGGCCTCGACGGCGCCGATATCGTCATCATTCCAAGCTGGCATCATCTCGGCGAGCCGGCATCGCCGCCGCTGATGGAGGCGTTGCGCCGGGCGCACCAACGCGGCGCCTTGATCGTCGGCCTGTGCCTCGGAACCTTCGCCATTGCCGCGGCCGGGCTGCTTTCGGGCCGTCGTGCCGCTACGCACTGGGCCTATTCCGAACAGTTGCAGAAACTCCATCCCGACGTCGCCGTCGACGCTTCGGTGCTCTATGTCGACAATGGCGACATCGTGACCTCGGCCGGCGTCGCCGCCGGTCTCGACTGCTGTCTCCACATCGTGCGCGCCCGCTACGGCGCGGAAGCGGCATTGCGGCTCGCCCGCCAGATCGTTCTTTCTCCGCATCGGCAGGGCGGGCAGGCGCAATTCATCGAGCATCCGGTGGCAAGAAGCGCCGACGCCGACCGCTTCACCCAGGCCCTGGACTCAGTTCGTGCGACGCTTGGCGAGACGCATAGCCTCGACAGCGTCGCCGAGGCCGCTGGCCTGACCCGCCGCACCTTTACCCGTCGCTTTCAGAAATCGATCGGCGCCAGCTTTGGCGATTGGCTGACCAGCCAGCGGATCGAACTGGCGCAGCGTTTGCTGGAAGCGACGGAGAAATCCATGGACATAGTGGCCTTCGAAGCCGGCTTCGGCAGCGCCACCTCGCTGCGCCAGCATTTTTCGGCACGGCTCAAGACATCGCCGGCGCAATACCGGCGGGAATTCTCCAGAAGGACCGATCAGGACGAGCGCATGACGTACGTCCTATCGTCCTGACCTGTTCAGCCTCGCTTGATCGCCCGCGCCGGATTGCCGAGCACCGTGGTGTTCGCAGCCACGTCGCGCGTTACCACCGCCCCCGCACCGACGATGGCACCTTCACCAATGCTGACGCCGCCAAGGATGACGGCTGAGCCGCCGATCCAGGCATTGGCGCCGATCTCGACGGGTCGGGCGATCTCCAGTCCGGCCTGCCGCCCACTGGCCTCCTTGTGATGCTCGGCGCAATAGATCTGCACATTGGGACCGAGCAGCGTTCCCTTGCCGATGCGCACACTCGCTGTGTCGAGGATGGTGCAGCCGGCATTGAGAAAGACCCCGTCGCCGAGAAAGATGTTGAAGCCATAGGCGCAGTGGAACGGCGCCTCGATGCGGGCGCCCTCACCGGCGTTGCCGAGCAAAGTTTTCAAGCCCGGCCCGAGATTGCCGCGCTGCCGCGGCGGCAGGCAATTGTGCTCGAACACCGCGTCACGCGCGACAACACGCAAGGACTCCAGCTCATCATCGAGGCAGGTGTACCATTCGCCGGCCGCCATCTTCACGCGCTCGCTTTCGACCATGACGCGTCTCCAGTTCACGTCCTTGCAAAGCACAAGTGCGGCCAACAGAAAAGCGCCGATGCCAGTACTGGCCAAATATTGGACCTATGGTAGCCTGTGTCTCAAGGCCGTCTTGGCCCGGTGATCGAGGGGGATCGACCATGCTCTACATTCTCGCACTTCTGATCGGCGTCATTGCCGGTCTTCGCGCCATGACGGCGCCGGCTGCCGTTGCCTGGGGCGCTTATCTCGGCTGGCTGCCGGTTGCCGGCACCTGGGCGAGCTTCATGAATCACTGGGCGGCTGTCGGCATCTTCACCATCCTGGCCATCGTCGAACTGGTCACCGACCAGTTGCCGTCGACGCCGAGCCGTAAAGTGCCGCAGCAATTCGGCGCCCGCATCGTCATGGGCGCCTTCACCGGCGCGGTGATCGGCGCGACAGGCGGCGCCACCATCGGCGGCTTGATTGCCGGCGCCATCGGCGCTGTCATCGGCACGCTGGGCGGCGCTGAAGCTCGCGGCCGGCTCGCAGCCGCCTTCGGCAAGGATCCGCCCGCCGCCTTCATCGAGGACGCGGTGGCGATCATCGGCGGTCTGCTGATCGTGGCTGCGGTGGCATGACGACGAAAACCTTCGACGCCATCATCATCGGTGCCGGACAGGCTGGCCCTCCGCTGGCCGGCCGGCTGACGGCCGCCGGCAGGAGCGTGGCGCTGATCGAGCGCAAGCTGGTCGGCGGCACTTGCGTCAACACCGGCTGCATGCCGACCAAGACCATGGTCGCCAGCGCCTATGCCGCGCATCTGGCGCGCCGCGCCGCCGACTACGGCGTGACGCTCAGTGGCCCCGTCGGCGTCGACTATGCCAGGATCAAGGCGCGCAAGGACAAGGTGACGATCGACGCTCGCACCAATCTCGAGACCTGGATTGCCGGCATGGACAAATGCACCCTCTATCGCGGCCATGCGCGTTTCGAATCCGCCAACACGGTGCGCGTCGGCGACGATCTGCTGACCGCCGAAAATATCTTCCTCAACACCGGCGGCCGCGCCTCGGTCCCAGACCTGCCCGGCATCCACGACATCGACTATCTGACCAATTCCTCGATGATGAATCTCGACGTGCTGCCGCGCCATCTCATCGTCGTCGGTGGCAGTTACATCTCGCTCGAATTCGCACAGATGTTCCGCCGCTTCGGCTCGGAGGTCACAGTCATCGAAAAGAGCCCACGCCTGACCGGCCGCGAGGACGAGGACGTCTCTGCCGCCATCCTGTCGATCCTCGAAAACGAAGGCATCGCGGTCCATCTCGGCGCCGACGACATCGCTTTCGCCAGACAAGGCCAGGACATTGCCGTGACCTTCTCCGCCGGCAAACCGCCGGTGGTCGGCTCTCACGTGCTGCTGGCTCTGGGGCGGACGCCCAACACCGATGACCTCGGCCTGGAGAGGGCTGGCGTGGAGGTCGACAAGCGCGGCTTCGTCTCTGTAGACGACCAGTTGCGCAGCAGCGTGCCCGGCATCTGGGCGATGGGCGACTGCAACGGCAGGGGCGCCTTCACCCACACCTCCTACAACGACTACGAGATCGTCGCCGCCAACCTGCTGGACAATGATCCGCGCAAGGTCAGTGATCGCATCGAAGCCTATGCGCTCTACATCGACCCACCGCTCGGCCGCTGCGGCATGACCGAGGCCGCGGTGAAGAAATCCGGCCGTCGCGCGCTGGTCGGCCAGCGGCCGATGACCCGCGTCGGCCGCGCTATCGAAAAGGGCGAGACGCAGGGTTTCATGAAGATCCTGGTCGACGCAGACACGAGGGAGATCCTCGGCTGCTCGGTGCTCGGACCCGGCGGCGACGAGGTTATCCATTGCGTGCTCGACCTGATGTACGCCAAGGCGCCCGTCGACACGCTCGCGCGTGCCGTGCATATCCACCCGAATGTCTCGGAACTGTTGCCCACCATTGCTCAGGAACTGAAGCCGCTGGCTTGACAGCCTGTTGGCGACCCATTTCAAAGCTCTTCCTTTTCTGCATCGCTGCAATGCAGCAATGCCGCTTGCGCACGGCGGCGTCCTTCGCGCAGTCTGGATTTGAACCGATTCAGTCTGGACGCCCCATGCCCTTGCCGATCCTTGCGCTTGCCATTGCGTCCTTCTGCATCGGCACCACCGAATTCGTCATCATGGGCCTGCTGCCCGAGGTCGCGGCCGACCTCGGCGTGTCGATCCCTTCGGCGGGTCTGCTGGTCACCGGCTATGCGCTGGGCGTCGTCTTCGGCGCCCCGATCGTCGCGATGGCCACCGCGCATTTGCCGCGCAAGCCGGTGCTGGTCGGGCTGGCCGTGCTGTTCGTCGTCGGCAATCTGTTTTGCGCCATCTCGCCCAACTACTGGACGCTGATGGCCGCGCGCGTTTTCACCGCGTTCGGCCATGGCGCCTTCTTCGGCATCGGCTCGGTCGTTGCCGCCAGCCTGGTGCCGCGCAACAAACGCGCCAGCGCCATCGCGCTGATGTTCGCCGGGCTGACGCTGTCCAACATCCTTGGCGTTCCCGCCGGAACCGCACTTGGCGAAGCCTTCGGCTGGCGCTCCACCTTCGTTGCCGTGGTCGGTATCGGCCTGATCTCGGTGGCAGCGATCGCCTGGCTGGTGCCGTCCGATGTCGCCCAGCCAAGCGGTGGCGGCTTGCGCGGCGAACTGCGCGTGCTGGGCAAGCTGCAGGTCTGGCTGGCCATGCTGATCGCGGCGCTGACTTCCGCAAGCCTGTTCACCGTCTTCACCTACATCAAACCCTACCTCACCGAGGTGTCGGGCTTGTCGACCTCGGCAGTCACGTGGGTTCTGCTGCTGTTCGGCGCGGGCATGACCATCGGCAACATTATCGGCGGCAGACTGGCCGACTGGAAACTGATGCCGACAGTGATCGGCACGCTGCTGCTGATGGCCCTGCTTTTCGTTGGCTTCAGGCAGTTCGGCGCAATCGCCAGCGTTGCCGTCGGCATCGTCTTCCTGTGGGGCCTGCTCATCTTCGTCGTCGTGCCGCCGCTGCAGATCCGGGTCGTCGAGGCGGCCTCCGAGGGACCGAACCTCGCCGCCACGCTGAACCAGGGCGCCTTCAATGTCGGCAATGCCAGCGGCGCCTGGATCGGCGGCGTAGCCCTTTCCGCCGGTGTTTCCTATGCCAATTTGCCGCTGGTCGGCGCAGCACTCGCTTTGTTGGCGGTCACCGTCGCCGTGCTGTCGCAGGCGCTGGACCGGCGCGCGCCGGTCATCCCGCTCCCGGCTGAATAGTCTCTTGCGCCCATAGCGCGGCGGGCTGGACCAATCGACATAGGCGCCTTCAAATCGCATGTCTTCTGGTCCTTGATGGAGGAAGTCATGCAGAAATCGATCGAGCGCATCGCCGGCGAAAGCGAAGGGGTTTGCTACGAATTCCCGCTGTTCCGCTTCACTGGTTCCGACAAGGCTGCTCCTTCGGCCTATCTGCAGGCGGCGCTCCATGCCGGTGAGTTGCCGGGCGTCGTCGCCATCGACGCGCTGATGCCGATGCTCGCCAGGGCGGAGGCCGAAGGCCGCATCAAGGGCAACCTCACCGTCGTGCCCTGGGCCAACCCTGTCGGCCGGGCGCAATATCATTTCGGCGAGCATCAGGGCCGCTTCCATCTCGGCACGCGCACCAATTTCAACCGCGGCTTTCCGCTGCTCGCCGCGCCCGACACAGCCCTCTTGCCCGACACCACCCTTGGCAGCGTCGACCAGCGGCTGAAGACGCGGCTGGTGCAGCTGTCGTTCGGCCATGACATCGTGCTCGACCTGCACTGCGATGACGAGGGCCTCGCCTATCTCTACGTCCACACCAGCCTGTGGCCTGATATGGCCGATTGCGCCGCGGCCATGGGCGTCGACGCAGTCGTGCTGTGGAGCGAGGACACCGACGGCACCTTCGAGGGCGCCTCGATCATGCCCTACCAGAATGTCCCAGCTGATGTAGCCAAGCTCGACCGCCGCGTCGCCACCACGGTCGAATATCGCGGCATCCTCGATGTCGACGGCGCCTTGGCCGCCTCTGACGCCGACGGGCTCTACCGGCTGCTGACGGCACGCGGCGTGATCGCCGATAGCGCCCTGCCCGCGCCGGGTCCTTTCACCGGCTTCGTGGCGCCATTGGAAAACATCGACATGATGCCGGCGCCACGGGCCGGTGCCGTGCTCTACGACGTGAAACCCGGCGACCGCGTCGCCAAGGGCGCGCGCCTAGCCACCATCGTCCATGCACCGGGTGAAACCGATGGCCGCACCGAAGTGTTTGCGCCGCAGGATGGCATCATCCTGACCCGCCGCTCGCGCCGCATCATCCGCGCCGGCGAGGATCTGTTGAAGCTGGTCGGCGACAGGAAGAGCGCCGACGCCCGGTCGGGGACGCTGGAAGATTGAGAAAGCTTTGCCTCGTAGTTTGCCGAAGCACTCCATAGCTTCGTCATTCTAGGGCGAAGCAAGGAGCGAAGCGACGCGGCGCAGACCCTAGAATCCATGCCGCGACTTCAAAGCGTCGCTACGTTCAGAATTCTGTTCCGCTGCGCCCTTCAACTGAGGTCGCGGCATGGATCCTCGGGTCTCCGCGACGTCGCTTCGCTCCTGCTCCGCCCGTGGATGACGAAGTTGCGAGGCTTCGGCCAATCCCAAACCCGTTGCATGCAGCATCACCGCCTAGCCCGAAATAGCCAGCCGCGCCTTCGCCTCCAGCCATTCGGCCATCTGCCGGTAAGGCACCGGGCCGTGACTGATGCGGGCGACACCCAGTTCCGCCAGCCGCTGGCGCGGCGGCACATGCGCCAGCGCGATGATGTTGACCGGCAACGCGATTGCCTTGCAGAGTGTCTCGATCAGGCCCTCATCGCCAAGGCCCGGCGCAAAGAAGCCGTGCGCGCCAGCTTTTTCGAAGGCCTGTGCGCGCTCTATGGCCTGGTCGAGCAGGGCGTCATCATGCGCATCCGGTTTCGCCTTGAGGAAGATGTCGGTTCGAGCGTTGATGAACGCCGGTATCCCGGAAGCCTTGACGGCCGCCGCCGCGGCTTCGATGCGTTTTACCTGAACAGCGATGTCGTGCAGGCCGCTGCCACCGACAACCTGGTCTTCGAAATTGAACCCAACAGCGCCGGCCCGCAGTGCCGACGTTACCGTGCGAGCAACAATTTCCGGGTCGACGCCGTAACCACCCTCGAGGTCCATGGTCACCGGCAGGTCGACGGCAGTGACGATGCGCTTGATGTTGTCGAGCGCCAGCTCCAGCGGGATTTTCTCGCCATCGGCATAGCCGAAGGCGGCCGCCACCGGCCAGCTTCCGGTGGCGATCGCCTTGGCGCCCGCTTTCTCGACGATCTTGGCCGAACCCGGATCCCAGACGTTGTAGAGAACGATCGGGTTTCCCTTGACGTGGAGGGAATGGAACGTCCGCGCACGCTCGATCTGCTCGGTCATGATTGTTTTCTCGTCTTCCTGCTGTTGATGAACATTCTAAGCGCCATAGCCGGTTCTGGCGATGTACCATGAGGCGCAGAAGCGACAGCCACCGGACAGGCTTTTCAAACCTGTTGCGTATCCTCCCTTTCGCAGCTATGGATTTTGCCATGAACATGCGTTCGATCAAGACCATTTGGTGGTGGGCCTGCTGACAGCGGCCTGTTCGAACACGTGCGCGTGAAAAGAGAGGGTGGCCGCAACGGAAAGTCCGGGCGGCCATTTGTTTTTTCCAAGCCATTCCCGGGTCCGTTGCCCAAGAAGCTGATGGAGACGGCAATGACGATGAAGGTTCTGGAAAACGGCGCGGAAAGTTTCGTGACCGCGGGTGGCATAACCATCACGCGCGCGCGCCACGACCGGCCCTATGCAGGTGCGATTGACGCCTATGTCGACGGCCTGAATTCGCGCCGCGGTGCGGTGTTTTCCTCCAATTATGAATATCCCGGCCGCTACACGCGCTGGGACACCGCCATCATCGATCCGCCGCTGGTCGTCTCGGCGCGCGGCCGTGCCATGCGCATCGAGGCGCTGAACGGCCGTGGCGAGACGCTGTTGCCGGTCATCGGCAAGACGCTGGGCGACCTCGCCGACGTCACCATCGCCGAGACGTCGGAGAAACTGATCCGCCTCGACGTCGCCAAGCCCGGCCGTGTCTTCACTGAAGAGGAGCGCAGCCGCGTGCCTTCGGTATTTACGGTCCTGCGCGCCATCACCGCTCTGTTCAAGACCGAGGAAGACGCCAACCTCGGCCTCTACGGCGCCTTCGGCTACGACCTCGCCTTCCAATTCGACCCGGTCGACTACAAGCTCGAGCGCAAGCCAAGCCAGCGCGATCTGGTGCTTTTCCTGCCCGACGAGATCCTGGTCGTCGACCACTATTCGGCCAAGGCCTGGACCGACCGCTACGACTATGCCGGCGACGGGTTTTCAACCGAAGGGCTGCCGCGCGACGAAATCGCCGAGCCGTTCAAGAGCCCCGACCGCATCCCGCCGCGCGGCGACCATGAACCCGGCGAATACGCCGATCTGGTGCGCAAGGCGATGGATTCGTTCAAGCGCGGCGACCTGTTCGAGGTCGTGCCCGGCCAGATGTTCTACGAGCGCTGCGAGACGCAGCCATCCGAGATTTCGCGCAAGCTGAAGGCAATCAACCCCTCGCCCTATTCCTTCTTCATTAATCTGGGTGAAGGCGAATACCTGATCGGCGCCTCGCCCGAAATGTTCGTTCGCGTCAACGGCCGCCGCGTCGAGACCTGCCCGATCTCGGGCACCATCAAGCGCGGCGACGATGCCATTTCGGACTCCGAGCAGATCCTGAAACTGCTCAACTCGAAGAAGGACGAATCCGAGCTGACCATGTGCTCGGACGTCGACCGCAACGACAAATCGCGGGTCTGCGAGCCGGGTTCGGTGCGCGTCATCGGCCGCCGGCAGATCGAGATGTATTCGCGCCTGATCCACACCGTCGACCACATCGAAGGCCGGCTGCGCGAAGGCATGGATGCCTTCGATGCCTTCCTGTCGCATGCCTGGGCGGTCACCGTGACCGGCGCGCCGAAATTGTGGGCCATGCGCTTCATCGAGCAGAACGAGAAAAGCCCGCGCGCCTGGTATGGCGGCGCGATCGGCATGGTCAATTTCAACGGCGACATGAACACCGGCCTCACCCTGCGCACCATCCGTATCAAGGACGGCATTGCCGAAGTGCGCGCCGGCGCCACATTGCTGTTCGACAGCATTCCCGAGGAAGAAGAAGCCGAAACCGAACTGAAGGCATCCGCCATGCTCTCCGCCATTCGCGACGCCAAGACAGGCAATTCCGCCAGCACCGAGCGAACCACCGCGCGCGTCGGCGACGGCGTCAACATCCTGCTCGTCGACCACGAGGACTCGTTCGTTCACACGCTGGCCAATTATTTCCGCCAGACCGGCGCCAATGTCTCGACCGTCCGCTCGCCGGTGCCGGAGGAAGTCTTCGACCGGCTGAAGCCCGACCTCGTCGTGCTGTCGCCCGGCCCCGGCACGCCGAAAGATTTCGACTGCGCCGCCACCATCAAGAAGGCGCGCGCCCGCGACCTGCCGATCTTCGGCGTCTGCCTTGGCCTGCAGGCGCTGGCCGAGGCCTATGGCGGCGAACTCAGGCAGCTGCATGTGCCGATGCACGGCAAGCCGTCGCGCATCCGCGTTTCCAAGCCGGGCATCATCTTCTCCGGCCTGCCCAAGGAAGTCACCGTCGGCCGCTACCATTCGATCTTCGCCGATCCGGTTCGCCTGCCCGACGATTTCATCGTCACGGCCGAAACCGAGGACGGTGTCATCATGGCCTTCGAACACCGCAAGGAGCCGATCGCCGCGGTACAGTTCCACCCGGAATCGATCATGACGCTCGGCCACAATGCCGGCATGCGCATCATCGAGAACATCGTCGCCCACTTGCCCCGCAAGGCCAAGGAAAAGGCCGCCTGACGATCATGGCCGAAGCCGAGAACACGATGGCGATCGCGGCCAAGGCGGCCGCGAAGCGCAAAATCGCCAATCTCGCCTTCTGGTCGATTATCGTCGCTTTTGTCGTGCTCGCGCTGAAGGCTGCCGCCTGGTACGTCACCAGCTCCGTGGCGCTCTACTCGGACGCCTTGGAATCGATCGTCAACGTCATCGCCTCGGTTGCAGCCTTCTGGGCGATCCAGGTCAGCCACAAGCCGGCCGACCAGGACCACCCTTTCGGCCATCACAAGGCCGAGTATTTCTCGGCGGTGCTGGAAGGCGTGCTGATCGTGCTCGCCGCCCTTTTGATCCTCAACGAGGTCTGGCGCCACTGGCAGACCCCGGCACCGCTCGAACAGCCCTGGGAAGGTCTTGCCGTCAACGGCGTCGCTACAGTCATCAACGCCTTCTGGGCCTGGACGTTGATCCGCGCCGGCAGGGCGGAGAAGTCACCGGCGCTGGTTGCCGACGGCAACCACATCATGACCGACGTGGTCACCTCGATCGGCGTCTTCGGCGGCTTGGTCGGAGCGATCCTGACCGGCTGGCAGATTCTCGACCCGGCACTTGCCGTCCTCGTGGCGCTGAACATCCTGTGGCAGGGCTGGCACGTCATCGGTTCGTCGATGAACGGCCTGATGGACCGCGCCGTCGACACCCAGGAACACATGCGCATCCGCGACGTCATCTCGGCCAATTGCAAGGGCGCGCTGGAGGTGCACGACCTCAAGACGCGCATCGCCGGCCGCGCCACCTTCATCGAGTTTCATCTGGTCGTCGATGCCGACATGTCGGTCGGCGCCAGCCATGTCATCTGCGACCGGATAGAGGACGCGCTGAAGGCCGAAATCCCCTCGGTGCGCGTCACCATCCATGTCGAGCCCGACGACGAGGCCAAGCTCCCCAAGGGCACGACGGCCGTGCCGTTTGCGTGAGGCGGTCTCCCGTCACGACCTTGGAAAATTAGCCAAAGCCCCTCGACTTCGTCATCCACGGGCGGAGCAGGAGCGAAGCTCCGTCGCGGAGACCCGAGTATCCATGCCGCGACCTTGGCCTCAGAGTGCAGCGGAACAGAATTCTGCACCGCAGCAGCGCTCGGATGTCACGGCATGGATCCTATGGTCTGCGCCGCGTCGCTTCGCTCCTTGCTCCGCCATAGGATGACGAAAACGCTGGGTGCTTACGGAGCGCATGCCGATTGCGGCATCGGCTGCAGCCGATAGACCTTGTCGTCGGATTTCGTCTTGCCGTCGGCGGCCTTCGAACACAGGTCGACGATCGCGAGTGCACTGTTGGGATTGGCCAGCATCATCGTGCCATCGGCACCACGCTTGAGGAAAATCTCCTTCTGCGCGATGTCGCAGGAGAAATCGCTCATCTTCGAACTGGCCGCGCAGCGCCACTGGTCGGCTTCGGCCTGGCAGGAATAGGTCTGCGTGACTTTGGCCGATTTCTGCCGTGTGGTGACGGTAACGGCAATGTCGGCGCCATCAGGCCAGTTGGCTGCGTCGCCCCCTGAAGCAAACGACGCCAGTTCGACCGGGCCGCGGAAAACCCCGATCGACTTGGTGAGCTGATCGGGGTGCGAGCCGAGATGCGCTGCATCGTAGTCGCGCCCATAGCAGAATGCCTGGTCCGGCTTCAGCCGCTCGCGCAGTGGAGCCCCGAGCGCAGGGGCGATCGGATCGATGCGCGCGAACTCGGCCTTGCAGGTCGCCGCCGGCATCGGGTCGAGGCGGAAATTGTCGTCCTCCGAGCCGAGCGCCTGCCTGTCATACTCCGCTGCGCCAAGCTCCTCTTCCGATCCGGCATCGAGATAGATGTCGGGCTGCAGATCCGAGAGAAGCAGCCGGCCCTTGTCGTCGACCTTCAGCGATGCAAGCGTCCGGTCGCACTCCATACCGCAATGGATGGGGCCTGTCTTGCCGTCCTCCGACACATGATTGCACCAGCCGCCGGCCCATTCCGGCGCCTTGGCGCCGCGCACGGAGGTGGCGATGAAGGCATTGTAAGAAGTGTCGGAATTCACGGTCGGCTCTTCATTCGGCCGGCTGACCGGATCATGGCCGTAGTAGAAGAAGATCCGCGCCACCTTCTGCTTCGGGTGCGCCTTGAGATGCGCCGCATCATAGACGCGGCCGAAACAGGCGTCAGTGCCGTTGGGACTGAGTTCAGTGAGCTTGAGTGCATCATCGGCGAAGGCCGAGCCGGCAAGCGTGGCAATCAGCGCCGCGCCAGCAATTGTCTTCCATTCCCCTGCCCTGAACGCCACGTGATCTCTCCTCCGCATCGACAGGACGCAACGTCAATTTATGCTAGTATTGCGGCCGCAGCCACGCAATTCGCGGCGGGCCGCCAAGCGAAGGAGGATGCCATGCGTCGGCGCGACATGTTCCGCGCGGTTCTTGCCGGAACCGGAACGCTTCTCGGTTTGCGGGCAGCACAGGCAGCCGCCACCGAGCCCACAAGGCAAAAAGTCGCCTACCACTTGAGCGACACCGACAAGGTCAATTTCGTGCTCGGCAACATCAAGAACCACTATGAGGGCACCGGCGGCAATGTCGACATCGTGCTGGTCGTGCATGGTCCGGCCTTGGCCAGCTTCAAGTCGAAGGGAATATCGGCCGCGATTTCCGGGCGCTTCGCCGGCCTGGTGCGGCAGGGGCTGGAATCCCATGCTTGCGCCAACACCATGCAAGGCATGGATATTTCGCTCCCCGACCTGCTCGCCGGGTTTCATGCCGCCGACAAGGGCGGCGTCGTCAAACTCGCCGAACTGCAAGGCCAAGGTTACGCCTATCTGCACCCGTAGAGCGGTTTGCTTGGCGCAAATTCCCCAAGGGAAAGCGCTACTCCTTTTCCCGGGAAACCGTTTCACACGTTTCCTTGAATTGCTCAAAGGCTTGAACACCGGGGTGGCAAGGGCCTACGAAGGACAGGCAGACGTCCCGGAGGAAGAACCGTGCCAGCCACCACACTCAGCATACCCGATCTTGCCGGCAAGGCAGTGCTGGTCACCGGTGCGTCGACCGGCATCGGAGCGGCGCTCGCGCTGGCCTATGCAGCGCAGAAATGCAAGGTGGCGCTGCACTACAATTCGAGTCAAGACGCCGCCGAGAAGCTCGGCCTGACGATTGCCGACAAGGGCGGCGAGGTGTTTCTCGTTCAGGGCGATTTCTCCGTTGCCGCCGATGTCGAGCGCGTCGTCGAGGATAGCGCGCAATATTTCGGCCGCCTCGACGGGCTGGTCAACAATGCCGGCGGCATGCTTGGCCGCATTCCCTATGCCGAGCAGACCGAGGCGCATTACGACGCTGTGATGGACCTCAACGCCCGTTCGGTACTGACTGCTTCGCGCAAGGCGATCCCGTGGCTGAAGAAACAGGGCGGCTTCATCGTCAACACCTCCTCGATCGCCGCCCGCAATGGCGCCGGCGGCGGCGCCGGGCTTTATGGCTCGGCCAAGGCCTTCGTCTCCAATGTGACGCGCGGCATGGCCAAGGAACTGATCGGCTTCGGCATCCGCGTCAACGCGGTGGCGCCCGGCACTATCCTGACGCCGTTCCACGAGCGCTATTCGACCGACGAGCAGATGAAGGGCATGATCGCTACCATTCCGCAGGGGCGTGCCGGCACGGCGCAGGATTGCGTCGGCGCCTATCTGTTCCTGTCTTCCGATCTTCTGAGCGGCTACATCACCGGCCAGGTGATCGAGGTGAATGGCGGCCAGTTGATGCCTTGAGCGGCTATCGGCATACTGGCGATCTGCATGTTCTTGTCGAAAACCTCAAAGGGAGACAACGGAATGTACGGACTGATCGGCAAGATGCGGGCGGCGCGCGGCCAGCGTGACGCGGTCATCGACCTCCTGCGCGCCAGCACCGGCGCCCTGCCGGGTTGCCTGAACTACATCATCGCCCGCGACCCCGCGGATGCCGATGCGATCTGGGTCACCGAAGTATGGACCGACGCCGAAAGCCACAAGGCCTCGCTGCAGCTTCCCGAAGTCCAGGCGGCGATCGCCAAGGCGCGGCCGTTCATCGCCGGCTTCGAATTCCAGGTCGAAACCCACCCTGTCGGCGGCTTCGGCCTGGCCGACGGCAAGACGGGGTGAGTTCGATGCCAACTTTGAGGAGCAACCTTTGACGCAGACAGTAAACATTCGCGATGCGAAAGCCCATCTGTCGCGCCTTGTGAGACGTGCAGCCCAAGGCGAGTCGTTTGTTATTGCCAAAGCCGGCAAGCCGTTGGCCAGAATCGTGCCGATCGAACAACCGGCTCTGCAGGCGCGACGGGTCGGTTTTATGGCCGGCCAGTTTTCCGTCCCCGACGATTTCGACCGCATGGGTCGCAATGAGATCGAGCAACGGTTCGACGCCGGCTTATGAAACCTGTTACTCGACACCTGGACGGGTGAAACAATAGTTTTCTATGAACCGCGGTTCGCATTTTTCGCCCTGCGGGTCTAAGAGCGAAACATGGATTCCTCGGCCGAGCAGCCCTCCCCGGACCTGCCCACACTCGAGCGCATGGCGCGGATGCGCAAGCTCTGGCAGTGGCTTGCCCTGCTGGTTGTTTCCCTGCTGTTCGCCGGCGCGCTGGAACTCGCGGCCCTGCCGGCGGCGCTGCTGATCGGGCCGATGCTGGCGGCCATCGTCGCCGGCACCAATGGTGCCACGGTGCGCGTGCCGCGCCTTCTGTTCGGCGCCGCCCAGGCGATCGTCGGCTGCCTTGTAGCCGCTTCGATCTCGGCCGACATCTTTCCGGTCTTCTACAAGGAATGGCCGCTGTTTCTCGGTGTCGTGGTGGCAACCGTCACGGCCTCCAGCCTGCTCGGCTGGCTGATCAGCCGCTGGCGCATCCTGCCCGGCACCACCGCCGTCTGGGGCTCGTCGCCGGGTGCGGCCACCGCCATGGTGCTGATGGCCGGTGCCTTCGGCGCTGACCAGCGTTTCGTCGCCTTCATGCAATATCTGCGCGTCATCTTCGTCTCGATGACGGCGGCACTCGTTGCCAAGATGTGGGTCGACACATCCGGCGTCGAAATCCCCGCCATCGTCTGGTTCCCGCCGATCGACGCCCAAGCCTTCGCCGCCACCATCGGCATCGCGTTTATCGGCGGCTTGGCGGGAAAGCTGTGCCGGCTGCCTTCGCCCTTCTTTCTCGGCACCTTCGTCTTCGGCACCGTCGTCCATCTCGGCTTGGGCGTGGAGATGCAATTGCCGCAATGGCTGCTGGCGGTCAGCTACGCCATGGTCGGCTGGTCGATCGGCCTGAACTTCACCAGGGCGATCCTGCGCCATGCGGCGCGCGCTCTGCCGCAGATCATCGCCTCGATCGTGGCGTTGATCGCTTTCTGCGGTGGCATGGCCTTCATGATCAGCCATCTGCTTGGCATCGATCCGCTGACCGCCTACCTGGCGACCAGCCCCGGCGGCATGGACAGCATCGCCATCATCGCCGCCGCAGCGCAGAACGTCGACATCTCCTTCGTCATGGCCCTGCAGTCGGCACGCTTCCTGATCGTGCTGTTGGTCGGCCCGAGCGTCGCGCGGCTGGTGGCGAGAAGCGTCAGACAATAGGCAAAACCGACGCCGGAGACGGTCATAAGCCGCGGATTATTCCTCGCCGCCCTCGCCCACGCTGTGCGCGTCCCGGCGCCAGTAGGCGGTGACCAGGTGCCGGTCGCGCGACAGGTTCCACTGCTTGCGCACGATCTTGCGGATCTCCCGGAAATCGCCGAATTCGCATCCGGCCCAGACATAAAGACCGTCGGCAAGCGCCATGTGGCTGCGCTCCCGCAAGGCGGCTGGCAACAGGCCGGCGGTGCCGGCCTCTCGGCCGTGCCGGTAGAGCCAGGTGATATCGATATTGTCCCCTTGCGCCAGCGCGATCCGGTCATCCGGGCCATCGACCTCGATCAGTGCCTCGGCGCGGGTTGACGCCGGCAAATGCTCCAAAATCCGGCCGATGGCTGGCAGTGCGGTGTCGTCGCCGAGCAGAAGCAAGGTCTGCGCCACCGGGGCGTCGCCGCCACCGGGTCCGATCATGCCGATCACGTCTCCTGCCTGTGCGCTTTGCGCGAAGGCGGCGGCGGGCGTCTCCTGGCCTGGATGCAACACGAAATCGACGTCGAGCCAACCGCTTGCGGCGTCCACCGCCCGGATCGTGTAGACCCGCACGGCAAGCGCATCGTCGCCAGAAGGCCAGACGATCAAGCCGTCAGCGCCCATCGTCGGCCAAACCAGCCGGCGGCCAGGCGGCGGCAGCAGCAGCCGCATGTGCAGGCCGCCATGGCTAAATCGGCCGAGATCCTTGCCGGCGAAGCGCAGGCGCTGCATGTGCGCCGATATCCGCGTTGACGACATCACCGCGATCTCGCGGAAGAAGACCGGCGTACCGGCGGCGCTGCCGTCACCTTGCCAATGGATGCCCTTGGTCGTGCCGAGATGTTCGGCGACATGGCCGGCGACCGTCATCTTCATGTAGGACAGGCAGGTTTCGTCTGTCGCCGCGACCCGGATCAGCACGCTTTCATCATCAAGCGTAGCGCTCAACGAGCCGTAGTAGAGGCGGAGCTCCCACTGGTCGGCAACGCCAGTGTCAATCTCGAATTCGCTGTGCTCTGCGCGCAGCCGGTCCATCACCAACCTGATCGCCGCGTCGCTGATCCGGGTTTGCGCGCTAAGTTGGTCCATCGCTCAGTCCTTCGCAACAATTCGGCAAGCGACGCAGCGCCACCGCCGTCAGCGACATGCCACAGCCGCTGCGGCGTTTCCACATAAACTTGATTATAAAATTCATATTTAGCGATGAACGCCTACCGCGCAGCAAGCCGCTCGGGAAGGAAGTCGACGAAGACGCGCACCTTCGGCGACAAATGGCGATTGGAGGGCCACAGCATCCGGAACTGGCCACGGCCGTCGACATGAACGTCGAGGACGGTACGCAGCCTGTCTTCGTGCAGCGCCTCGCGCACCAGGAAATCCGGCATGCAGGCTATGCCGAGGCCGGCGAGCGTGGCGCCCTTCAAGGCTTCCATGTTGTTGCAGGTCAGCATCGAGCGGATCTGCGGTTCGGCGCTTCCGGTCATGAACGGCCACTCAAGCAACCTGCCGCTGTTCAGGAAGCGGAAGTTTATGCCGAAATGCGTGGTGAGATCCGCCGGCACACTGGGGGCGCCATGACGATCCAGATAGGAGGGCGCCGCGCACAGCAGCATGCGAAAGGGGGCAACGGGTCTCGAAACAAGGCGCGAATCCGGCAGTTCGCCGCTACGGATCGCGACATCGATGCCCTCGTCGATGACGTCGACGATCCGGTCGTTGAAATCGATGTCGAGCTCTATCTCCGGATAGCGGGCCATGAACTCCGACAGCACCGGTAGCAGCAAATGATAGGTGACGATCGGAGTGGATGCGCAGCCGCCCATGCGGCGTTTCCCGTGTCCGCGACAGCATCGCTTCGGCATCGTCGATGTCGTCGAGGATGCGGCGCACGCGCTCGTTGAACAGTCTGCCCTCTTCCGTCAGGCCAATCCGCCGCGTGCTGCGCTGCAGCAGCCGCACGCCGAGCTCCTGTTCGAGCCGCGCGACGCTCTTGCCGACGGCGGAAGCCGAGATGCCGAGCGCCCGCCCTGCAGCGACGAAACTGCCGAATTCGGCGGTGCGGGCGAAGGCCAGGAGCCCGTTGAGACGATCCATCGTGTCATTCCATTCGAGCGTTTCAGTCCGATATACCAGGAGATATAACACCATTTTTCCTGAAATGCCGACGACCTATCTTGTCGTCACGACCGGATCCGCAAACGCGCGGCCGACCGGCGAGTGCTGTTTCAGATAGGGAAATCCATGACTTCTAGGACCACAACCGGCTCTGCCGAGAGATGGCTCGTGCTCTTGTCCGTTTGCCTTGCCGCGATGACGATGCCCTTGACCTTCACCGGTCCGGCCGTCGCTCTGTCGCGCATCGCGGCCGATCTCGGCGGCAGTCCGATCGAGCTCAACTGGGTGACAAACGCCTTCATGCTGACCTTCGGCGCCACCCTGATGGCGTCGGGCGCTCTGGCCGACAACCATGGCCGCAAGCGTCTCTTCCTCGTCGGCCTCTCCCTCTATGTCCTGGCGTCGCTGGGCGCGATGCTGGCGCCGGACATCATCTGGTTCGACATTTTCCGGGCCGCGCAGGGGATCGGCAGTGCGGCCGCCTTCGCTGGCGGCGCCTCGGCACTCGCCCAGGAATTCGAAGGGCCATTGCGGCTGCGCGCCTTCAGCTTTCTCGGCACCAGTTTCGGCATCGGCCTCGCCTTCGGCCCGATCGCGTCGGGCCTGCTTATCTCTGCATTCGGCTGGCGGTCGATCTTTATTCTGGTTGCAGCACTCGCGATTGCCGCCGCCATGCTCGGCCTGCGCACCATCAGGGAATCGCGAGATCCGGATGCGACTGGCCTCGACTGGGCGGGAGCCGGCACCTTCACGATCGCGCTGGCGTCGCTGACCTATGGCGTGCTCCAGGCCCCGCAGCGCGGCTGGGCCGATCCCCTTGTCGTCACCCTTCTGGCCGCTTCTGTCATCTGTTTTGTCGCCTTCGTCTTTGTCGAGCGGCGCGCACAACGGCCGATGCTTGACCTCACGCTGTTTGCCTATCCCCGCTTCGTCGGCGTCCAGTTTCTGGCTGCGGCACCCGCTTACGCCTTCGTCGTCCTGCTCGTCCTGTTGCCGATCCGCTTCATCGGCATCGAGGGCATGAGCGAGATCAAGGCCGGGCAATTGATGATCTGCCTATCAGGCCCGCTGCTGATCCTGCCGATGCTCGCCGGACAGCTGGCGCGCTGGATCGCGCCGGCCACGATCTGCGGCGTCGGCCTGCTTGTCGCTGCCGCCGGGCTTGTCTGGCTGAGCCTGACACCACCGGTCGATAGTGCGCTGGTGGCGCCGCTGATGCTGATCGGCGTCGGCATCGCCCTGCCCTGGGGATTGATGGACGGGCTTGCCGTCAGTGTCGTGCCGAGAGAGCGCGCCGGCATGGCGGTCGGCATCTTCAACACCACCCGCGTCGCCTGCGAGGGTGTGGCGCTCGCGATCGTCATGGCGACCCTTTCCGGCTTTACCGCCGCGCAGGTCGCCGCCGAGGAAACGGCATCTTCGACGGAGGCGGCGGCGGCAGCCCAGCTGCTGGTGACCGGCAATCTCGGCGAAGCAGCACAACATCTGCCCCAGGCCGGAGCCATCGTTCTGGTCCAGGCCTACGAGACGGCGTTCGACAGGCTGCTGATCGTGCTGGCGGCGATCACCGTCGTCACCGCCATCGTCGTCTTCCTTGGCCTGCGTCGCGGATCGGCTTCAGGTGAAAGTGTCGACGTCCAGGCAGTGCCGCAGGAAGGGTAGCAGTCAGCGGACGGCCCCCGCTATCAATCGAGCCTGTGCATCAGGTCCTCATCCAGCCAGCGGCCGAAGAAATAGACCAGTTGCTTGTGCCACCACGGCCAGTCGTGGCTGACATCGCCACCCCAATAATCGACCCAGGCGGGAATGGACTTGTCGCGCAGGATTTGTTCCAACCTGCGCGTCTCGACCAGCATCCGCTCTTCCCATGCGCCCTGCCCGCAGCAGAAGATCAGCCTGAGCGCCTTCAGCCGGGTCAGCAGTTTGGGATCGACGATGCCGGGCAGATAGTCCAGCGGCGAGTTGTAGAAAATGTCGCCCTCGAGCGCTTTGCCGAAGAAGTCGCGCGCCGAATAGACGCCCGACAGCGCGATGACGCCGCTGGCAAGTTTGGGAAAGCGGAAGACGAAGTTCGACGAGTGATAGCCGCCCATCGAACAGCCCGAGAACAGCGGCTTCAGCTTGCGGCCGCCATTGGCCTGCTCGGCTGCGGACAGGAACTCCGGCAGCGCCTCCTCGCGCACATAGCGGAAATAGGCCTCGTGGCGGGCGATGCGGTGCGCGGCGTCCGCATGCTTGTCGAAGAAGGATTCCGAATCGACGCCGTCGACCGTGAACAGCTGGATGCGGCCGGTGTCGATGAATTCGGCCAGTGCGCCTACGCCGCCGGAATCCTCGAACTGGTAGAACCGGCCCTGCGAGGTCGGAAACACCACCACCGGCCGGCCGGCATGGCCGTAGCGCTTGTATTCCATGTCGCGGCCGAGCTGGCTCGAGAAATTCTTGTGATAGGAAATGTCCATCGCCTCACGCCTTTTCCGCGTGGATATAGGCGACTGCCTCGCGCAACGCTGCTTCGTCCTTCGAGCGCATCTGATAGGCGTAATTTCCCATGGCGCGGCTGAAAACCTCTTCGATGGCCTGATGGTGGACGATCTTGTCGCGGTGCGCGGCTAGCACGTCCTCATGGCTGTGCAAATAGTGGAGGCGTCGCTTGCGGCTGGCATAGGCGGTGAAGTATTTGCCCTCGTAAGGGCCGCCGGCGGCATCTCTGACCACCATATCGGCCCATGCCGCATAGACGTCGACGTCGAACGTATAGTTGATCGCATCGGTCATCCAGGCGCCGGGCGGGCGCATGTTGACCTCCAGCGCGATGACCCGGTCGTCCTTGGTCTCGAACAGCTCGATGTGGAAGAAGCGTTCGCGCACGTCGAACGCCTTCAGTATTTTGCGGCCGGCCTCCTCGATCGCCGGTCTAACCTTGGGAAAGCAGGTGTAGCTCATGTGGCGGTCCTTGTTGACCACCTCCATGATGCTCTGGTCATAGCGGTGGCTGGCCGCCAGCACCACCTCGCCGTCGCGGTTGACCAGCCCGTCATAAGTCACCACCAGTCCCTCGATAAACTGCTCCATGACGAAGGTCACGTCCTCGGGCTTGTCCCGGAAGAACTGGTCGAGCTCTTTGGCGTTGGAGATCTTGAAGGTGTTCGATGCGCCGGAACCGCTGTCGGGCTTGACCACCACCGGATAGCCGACGCGCCGGATGAAAGTCATGGCCCCGGCACGGTCGGAGCATTTGCGTTGCGCGATGGTGTCGACGCCACTCTTGCGGAAGAAGGCGCGCATGCGGCTCTTGCGCTTCAGATTCTTCACGAAATCGAGCTTGGTGCCGTAGATGTTGAAGTCGGAGCGGATGTTGGCTTCCAGCTCCAGCCAATGTTCATTGAGCGATTCGAAACGGTCGATGCGGCCCCATTTGTGGATGAAATGCCCCATCGCCCGGAACACCGGATCGTAGTCTTCCATGTCGGCGACACGGTAATATTCTGAAAGCGCCGCCTTCAGCTTGGCGTCGAGTGCGTCATAGGGTGCGTCGCCGATGCCGAGCACCCTGGCTCCGGCCTTCTTCAAACGGTCGCAGAAATCCGCGCCGTTGGCGGGAAAATGCGGCGAGAAGAACACGAAATTCATGGACAACCCCATCGCAACCCGTCGATGCCCAAGTCTGGCGCATTTGCAGCGCCTGGGGAAGGGCACGTGCGGTGGGGACAATATCCAGCAAGATCCGGCCAGCAATGCCAAGGCACCGAACTCGGGTTCCCTCGGAGCCTTCGGCGCGTTGGCTGACGGAGCATCAAACGAAAAACCCGCCTGTGCGGCGGGTCACTGGCGCAGATCAGCACCATGGACGAATATGTACCATAGCTGAGGTCACCGAGTCAAGAAAAAATTCCTATCGTGGAAAGCTGCCGGCACAAAAGCTGCCAACACTGCCGAACTCGCAGTCATCAGCATTACTCGCAATGCGGCCCCACTTGCCTCCCACAAGCCGCTCCTATATGAGATCAGCCATGAACACGCGCACCACCAACGCTTCCCGTCCGACCGGTTTTCCCGGCGAGACCGTGCGCGCGCTGGCTTCGACCCTGCTTCTTCTCGGCCTTATCGGCGATCGCCGGGTTCGCTGAAGGAGCGCCCGGCGGTCGAACCGCCGCGCAAGCGCATGCTCCTTGGCAATCACATCAAGCGAACGAATTCTGGTAAAGGCGCCGCTCGCCATCAATCCACCTGAAGGTGGATCCATGAGCCGCCGGGAGAAACGACGATGAACGCACGAGAAGAAATCCGCTCCGATGCCGCGGTAGCCGACACGGATTCGGCCAAAGGGATGCCCGACGCGGCTCGCAAATATCAGGCCTATCCGACCGTCGGCCTCACCGACCGGACCTGGCCTTCGAAGGTGATCGACAAGGCGCCGATCTGGTGCTCGGTAGACCTGCGCGACGGCAACCAGGCTCTGATCGATCCGATGGGCCACGAGCGCAAGGCACGCATGTTCGGCCTGCTGCTCGACATGGGCTTCAAGGAGATCGAGATCGGTTTCCCGTCGGCATCGCAGACCGATTTCGACTTTGCCCGCTGGTGCATCGAGGAAGGCAACGTGCCCGCCGATGTCTCGCTGCAGGTGCTGGTGCAGTGCCGGCCGGAGCTGATCAGCCGCACCTTCGAGGCGCTGAAGGGCGCCACCAACCCGATCGTCCATTTCTACAATTCGACCAGCGAGCTGCAGCGTCGCGTCGTCTTCGAAAAGGACGTCGGCGGCATCAAGCGGATCGCCACCGACGCCGCCAAGATGATCACCGACATGGCGGCCAAGGCCGGCGGAGGCTTTCGTTTCGAGTATTCGCCGGAGAGCTTTACCGGCACCGAACTCGAAGTGGCGCTGGAGATCTGCAACGCCGTCACCGAGATCGTCAGGCCGACGGCGGACAACAAGCTGATCGTCAACTTGCCGTCGACGGTCGAGATGTCGACCCCCAACATCTATGCCGACCGTATCGAGTGGATGTGCCGCAACCTCGACAACCGGGAGAACCTGCTGGTCTCGCTGCATCCGCACAATGACCGCGGCACCGGCATCGCCACCACCGAACTCGGCCTGATGGCCGGCGCCGACCGTGTCGAAGGCACGCTGTTTGGCAATGGCGAGCGCACCGGCAATGTCGACATCGTCACGCTGGCGCTGAACATGTACACGCAAGGTGTCGATCCGTTGATCGACTGCTCCGACATCAACCGGATGAAGGACGTCTACGAATATTCGAACCAGTTGAAGATCCCCGAGCGCCACCCCTATGTCGGCGAACTCGTCTACACCGCCTTTTCCGGTTCGCACCAGGATGCCATCAACAAGGGCATGAAGGCGCTGAAGAAGGCCAATACGAGCCTGTGGGAAGTGCCGTATCTGCCGATCGATCCGGCTGATGTCGGGCGCAGCTACGAAGCCATCATCCGCATCAACTCGCAGTCCGGCAAGGGTGGCATCGCTTATGTGCTGCAGGCCGATTACGGCCTCAATTTGCCGCGCAATCTGCAGATCGAGTTCAGCCAGGAAATCCAGGCGATCACCGATGCCGAGGGCAAAGAAGTGCCGGCCAGGCGTATCTACGAGCGCTTTCTCGAGACCTATGTCGATCAGCCGGCCGCGCGGCTGAAATTCCTCGATCACCACACCTATCCCAGCACCGAGATCAAGGGCCGGCGTGTCGTCGAGGCGGTCATCCTCGACAACGGCAAGGAAGTGACGATCTCCGGCACAGGCACCGGTCCGATCGACGGCTTCGTCGATGCGCTGTCGCGCCATCTCGGCGTCGAGATGTCGGTGCTCGACTATTCCGAGCACTCGTTGCAGCGTGGCTCGAACGCCTCGGCCATTTCCTATGTCGAGATGGAATATCCCGGCGGCAAGCTGTTCGGCGCCGGCATCAACACCAACATCGTCGCCGCCTCACTGGAGGCGGTGATGTCTGCCGCGAACCGTATCGTCCGTAAAAAGGCCGGCTGACGCCCGACGGGAACAAAGATCGGAACCCTCCCAACCTGGTGAACGGTTCCGATCTTTCGGGCCATTAACCACCGCGGAATTATCCGGTGGGTACGTGATCGCATAACGGGGTGTATACTTGTGTGGTGGTGCGGGACCTATATGATCGCGCCTCAACCTGTGCCGACTTCGAGAGGATCGACACTTGCAGCATGCCACGCCTGCCGCCCCCGCAGTGCGCGAGACACTGGAGCGACTGCTTGCCAGCCAAACGTTCGGCCGATCCGAACGCGCGCGCAAGCTGCTGCGTTATCTTGTCGAACGTGAACAGGCCGGCGAAGCCGACAGGCTCAAGGGCTTTTCCATTGCCATGGATGTTTTCGGCAAGGACGGCGATTTCGATCCGTCCACCGATGCCGTGGTGCGGGTGCAGGCAGGCAGGCTGCGCGAGCTTCTGCAACACTATTTTGCCAATGAGGGAATTGCCGAGCCGGTCCGCATTGCCATTCCGCGCGGCGGCTATGTTCCTGCCTATGAATTGAACGCGATCCGCCTGCCGGATATTGCCGAGGCTGTTCCCGAACTCAGGCTGGACGGCGCCGCGTCCGCCGATCGATCAAACGAAGCCGGCACGGGCATGCTGGACGCGATGTCTCTGGCTTCCATACCGTCTTCGCCTGCCCCCTCGGTGGCGCGCCATCTCCGCTTTTTCTGGATGGCGATCGCCCTGGTCATCGCCATGCTGGGCGTACTGATCCTTCGCCAGGGCAGCACTGCCTTGCTGGCAGGCGGCGACATCTCGGCAACGCCGGAGATCGCTGGCGCAACCGCAAGCGTCACGGCATCGGCAAGGGCTGACGCCCTTCCGCAAGTCTATATCGGACTCAAGGCTGACGGCCCCGACGCCAGCCGTGTCGCCGCATCGCTGCGCGCCGGCCTGAGTGGCTTCGATACCATCGACTTCATCGGCCGCGACACCGTCGGCGATCCGGCTGACGACGCTGCGAGCTTCATATTCGACGTCCTGCCCGGACTGGACGCGGGCGACATCACGATCGAACTGCAAAGCATGGCGTCCGGACGGGTGCTTCTATCGCGCAATCTCACCCCCGCCGACAGCGCACCTGCCGCGGTCGAAGACCGTATCGCCGACATGCTGAGCTCGGCACTCCCCGCCTCCGGCACCATCTACAACTATATCGAGCAGACCGGCACGCCAAACGGCCTGACGCAATGTCTGCTGCTCAACGGCAAATATTATCTCGACCAGAACGCCAGGACCCATGAGGCAGCCTACCGTTGCCTCGAGAAGCTGGCCAATGGTGGAACCAAGTCCTCGCTCGTCTATTCGGAACTTGCTTCCCTGCATCTCGAGGCGGTGTCCGATCATTACGCCTATCCGCCCAATGCGACGATTGAAACAGCCGTCGAGTTTGCCCATCGCGGCGTGCAGATGGGTCCGACCAGCCCTTATGCGCATCGCTCCTACGGCTATGTCAGTTCGCGCCTCGGCAATACGGACGAAGCGATCCGCTGGATGCGCAAGGCCTATGAACTCAACCCCTACGACTTCGGCATGGCCGCCGCTTACGGCTACGGGCTGATCTTCGCCGGACGATATGCCGAGGGAACGCCGATCCTCGATCATGCGGCGGAGACCTTCAGCGGGCACCCGACATGGTGGGATTACGGGCTGTTCGTCGGTGAGTTCATGCTCGGCGACATGAACAAGGCGGTCGCGGCCAGCATGGCACTGAGAACGACGGCAACGAAATCACACTATCTGGCGGCGCGGCTGGTCGGCGCCAAGGCTGCCGGACAGGACCATCTGGTGAGCACGCTGCTGAAACAGCTGACCACCGAGTTCCCCAAATTTGCCGCCGATCCACGGGCGACTTTCGTCGAGCGGAAATATCCGGCCGACCTGACCGACCGGCTGGTCCAGGCACTCCGCGCTGCCGGGCTCGGCAGCCCAAGCTGACACCATCGACGTCCGCGCACTGGCTGCGCCGCGTCCCGATGGATTTCCTGCGCTCCGATCGCCGATTGCCGATTGGTGGCCAAGTTCTGTACACAACCGTACAAATCGCGAAAATTTTACTGGTCATCACGTTGGACTAGGAGCAATTCAGCCATCATTGGTGTCGCGCATTCTGCAATAACAAAAAAATCAGCTTTCATGACCGCATCACTTTTTGCCGCCGAAGAGGGTGTTGGCTCGAAGGCCATCGTCCTGCTGCACGGTTTCGGCGGCTGCCATGATGTATGGCGCGAGGTGATTTCCGCCCTGACGCCTTCCACGCATACGCTGGCCTATGATCTGCCTGGGTATGGGATGTCGCTCAATTTTCCCGCCGCCGGTCCGGCCAAGGTGGCGGCCAAGGCCGTGCTCGCCGATCTCTCGGAGCGTCGCCTGAAGCGCGTTCATCTCGTGGGCCACTCGATGGGCGGTGCCGTGGCGGCGCTGATGGCGCTGGCCGAGCCCGAAAAGATAGCCTCGCTGACGCTTCTGGCGCCGGGCGGCCTTGGCCCCGAAATCAATGCACCGCTATTGCGCCGCTATGCCGAAGCCTCGGATCGGTCCGAGATCCGCTCCTGCCTCGCCGTCATGTCGGGACCTTCAGCCCCGCCGCTCGAACATACGGTCGACACCCTTTGGGAAATGCGCAGGCGACCCGGCCAACTCGAAAAGCTCGTCGAGATCGCAGCCGCCATGACCGTGGACGGTCGGCAAGGCGTCATCCCGCACGATCGCCTCGATGGACTGAACATGCCGGTGATGGTGGCATGGGGAATCAACGATGCGGTGCTGCCCTTTACCCAGGCGGATGACCTGCCGGCGCATTTTCACGTGCACCACGTGCTGGAGGCCGGCCATATGCTGGCTGAGGAAGCTCCCGACCTCGTTGCCGAGATCATTCGCCGCAACGCCAATCGTCGCGCCAGGCCACATCGCCAGAAATTCGCCGCAGCAGCCAGCTGACCTTTTTCGCGCACGACAACCTTCCTGGGCACCCCGGGGCCGTCGATCTCGCCAGTGCATTTTGCCGGCGGCTGTGTTAACCCGGTGTTAACCAAACCCACGAGGCAGACGCCGATGAAGGAAGCAGGCGAGAAGACCATTGACCAGTCCAAGAAACTGTCCGATGCCATCCGTGATGTCAAAAATGCCTTCGCCGACCGCGACGACGTCGTCGTCGACATGCGCGAGGCGCATCGCATGCGTCTCGATCTGCTCGCCGCCGAACTGGCACCGGTTTTTGCCGATGTTCCGGCCGACATGGACAATTTCGACTTTGTCGTCTCGTCCGGCTTGCAGCCGCGCCTGTGGATCGACGCCATCAGTCATGTCGCCATGGGGCGCGACCGCCGGACCTATCGCTTCCTCAAGGACACCCGTATCGGCCGGGTGGTGCTTGCCGAATCCACCGAGATGAAGCCGGTTGCCGATTCCGTGACACGCTATGTCGCCGAGCGCATTGTCGAGCGTCAGAGGATGCTGGAAGGCGGCGTCGAACCGGCCGTCGCCGGCATGAAACGTGCCTATGTGCCGGAAGCCGAACCGCCGCTGCGCGAGACGGCGCGCGGCAAACGCTGGTCGGCCTTTCTGTCCGGGCTTGGCCTTGTGGCTGCCGGTGCCCTGGTCGGTCTTCTCGTGTCCATCGTCCTGTTCTGGGACCGCATCGTCGCCATGGTAGTCAGCTTGCGGCCATAGCGGCGCCAGTCACGGCACCGAGTTCCAGCGTCTGCAGATCGGATGGCGGCATGGACGGCCCGGTCAGGCCGCGCCGCGTCAGCCGGATCCGCCAATTGCCCGTCTCGCCGTCAATGTCGAACAGATTGTACTGCGCCGCCGGGTTCTTGCCGCCCGGCGCCTGGCCGGCGGCGGCGACGCCGACCGCCGGAATCCTGACGCCGCGACCGCCGATGAAGAACAGCGACGGCAGATGTGAATGGCCGTGCAGGACAAGGTCGGCGCCGTGGCGGCGAATGATCTTGTTGAAGCGGGCAATGCCGAACAGCCGCTTGTGCTGCGGGACCGCGCCGCGCACCGGCGGATGATGGATCATGATGGCGCGGAACAGCCCCTGTCCGGCGGTATCCCCGAGGATTTTGCCGAGCCGCTTCGCTTGGCCTTCCATGAAGAAACCATTGGCCATGAAGGGTGCCGTGGCGCGCGCCGTCGAGACACCGATCAGCGCGACGTTGCCGCGCACGCGCAGATAGGGAAATGCGTTACGATCGACCGGCGTGTTGACGCCGTCGCCGCTCATCCACGCCGCCCAGGATCGGCAGACCTTGTCGAAGGCGCCTGGCACATAGGCGTCGTGGTTGCCCGGAACGACCGAAACATCATGCGCCGGCCCCAGCGTCTCCAACCAGTGCCTGGCCATCTCGATCTCGCCGTCGAGCGCCAGATTGACCAGGTCGCCGGTGACGGCGAGGTGGTCAGGCGTGTTCGCCTTGATGTCGGCGACGATCGTGTCAATGACCGCATCATGCATATGGCGGCGGCGGTTGCGCTGCCAGTTGACATAGCCGAGCACGCGCTTGGAGGCGAGATCGCGATAGGATACATCGGGGAGCGGCCCCAGATGGACATCGGAAATATGCGCGAGCCTGAACATACAACCTTCATAGGCGACCCGCGCGCGGCTTTCCACCCACGGTTTCGCTATCAATGACGAGCCCTGAAGATGCCTTCCGCCAGACCGGCTGGCCAGGTTTGAGGGCCAGGCTGTTCCATCTCTATTTCGTGCTGCGGAGGCCGATGACGCTTGGCGTGCGCGGCTTGATCCACGACAGGGCGTCCAGGTCCGTCTTCCTTATTCGCCATACCTATGTACCGGGCTGGCAGCTTCCCGGCGGCGGCGTCGAAGTCGGCGAGACGATGAACGAGGCACTGGCCCGTGAACTGGCCGAGGAAGGCAACATCGCTCTCACCGCCCCGCCGGTGCTCAAATCGATGCATTTCAACCGCCGCTCCAGCCGCCGCGACCATGTCGGCTTTTATTTGCTTGAGCATTTCAGCCAGACGGCGCCGAAGCTGCCGGACCACGAAATCGCCGAAGCCGGCTTCTTCCCGCTCGACGGCTTGCCCGAGGGCACGACGCCGGCGACGCTGCGCCGGATCGCCGAGGTTTTTGACGGCGAGCAGCCCTCGCCCTACTGGTAGATCAGGCTGCCGCTTTCTCGAAGCGCGCCCGGTCATGCCGTGCGGCATAATCCAGATCCGGTCCGACAGGCACGATCCGCGTCGGATTGATTGTCTGGTGGCTGCCGTAATAATGCGCCTTGATATGATGCAGATTCACCGTCCCGGCCACATCAGGCACCTGATAGAGATCGCGCAGATAGTTGGACAGGTTCGGGTAGTCGGCGATACGGCACAGATTGCATTTGAAATGGCCGACATAAACCGGATCGAAGCGCACCAGCGTGGTGAACAGCCGCCAGTCGGCTTCGGTGATACGATCGCCGACGAGATAGCGCTGCTTCGACAGCCGCTCCTCCAGCACATCCAACGCTGCGAACAATTCACCGAACGCCTCTTCGTAGGCACGTTGCGCGGTGGCGAAGCCGGCGCGATAGACGCCGTTGTTGACCGCGGGATAGACCAGCGCATTGATGCGGTCGATCTCGCCGCGCAACGCCTTCGGATAGAAATCGAGGCTGGCGTCGCCCCATTCGTCGAAGGCTGAATTCAGCATGCGGATGATTTCGGAAGACTCGTTGGAGACGATGGTCTGCTTCTTCATGTCCCACAGCACCGGCACGGTCACCCGGCCCGTATAGGCGGGATCGGCCTTGGCATAGATCTGGTGCAGGAAGTCGAGGCCGTAGAGCGTGTCGCCCGTGGCGCCGTCCTCAGCCACGAACGTCCAGCCATTGGCGCCCATGAAATGATGCACCACCGACACCGATATGACGCCTTCCAGCTTCTTCAGCGCGCGAAAGATCAATGTCCGGTGGGCCCACGGACAGGCAAGCGAGACATAGAGGTGATAGCGGCCGGGCTCAGCCTTGAAACCGCGCGTCCGGCCTTCGGCAGGCGCCCCGTCAACGGTGATCCAGTCGCGCCATTGCGACTGCGTCCGCACGAACCTGCCACCATTGTCCGCCGTATCGTACCAGCGGTCCTGCCATCTTCCTTCGACCAGCAATCCCATGCAAATCTCCTTGCGTCCTGTTGGTTGATGTAGGCGCAAGGTTGCCCTGTCGAAGACGTCAGGTGCTGAACAGACCGTCACTTGGCAGAAATGATGGACAAAAACGGCCGATTGCAGCGGCGGGAAATTGATGCTAGCGGACAATCCGCATGTTCGACTTTGCTTTGATCCGGTCTGACCGACGACGAAAGGGCGCCCGCGCTTGATGAAGCGCTGACTGGCGAATGCTGCCGTTTGCAGCAAACCTTTCCTCCTTGTACCGGACCGCAAAGACCATGAGCCTTGCTGACGTGAAATACCTGCCGGAAACCCCGGCGCACGACCCCGAGATCGAAGCCATCAACGACGAAGCCTTCGGGCCCGGCCGCTTTGTGCTGGCCGCTTACAAGATCCGTGAAGCCGGAGGGCACGAGCGCTCGCTGTCCTTTGTCGCCGTCGACGGCGACCTTGTCGTCGCCTCGGTGCGCATGACCCGCATCGCCGCCGGCGCCGGCCGCGCATTGATGCTCGGGCCGCTCGCGGTGCGGCCGGCCTTCAAGAATCTCGGCATCGGCCGCCGGCTGGTGGCGATCGCGCTGGAGGCCGCCGCCAAAACCGGTGCGCCCGCGGTCATGCTGGTCGGGGACGAACCCTACTATGGGCCGCTCGGCTTCAAACGGATCCCACGCGGCCAGGTTTCGATGCCGCGCCCCGTCGATCTCGACCGGTTGCTGTCGCACGAGATCGCGCCGGGCGCGGTCGCCAGGCTCTCGGGCGAGGTCTGCCATGCCAGCCAGGCCAGGGTCGGCGAGCACGTCTAGGTGACGGCTTGACCTTCCCCGTCGATCTGGCGCCTGATCCGTCCCACTGTTCCTGAGATCAAAGGATGACGCCATGAACCCGAACGGCCAGATCGCGATCGTCACCGGCGGCGGCTCCGGCCTTGGCGAGGCAACGGCGCGCGCGCTGGCCGCCAAAGGAGCCCGCGTCGCCATCTTCGATGTCGGTATTGACCGCGCGGCCAAGGTCGCGGCCGAGATCGGCGGTATAGCCGTCCAGTGCGACGTCAGCAGCGCCGACAGCGGGACCGCTGCCCTCGCCGACGTTACGGCCAAGCTTGGCCAGCCACGGATCCTGGTCAACTGCGCCGGCATCGCCATCGGCGTGAAGACGATCGGCAAGGATGGTCCCCATCCCCTCGACCAGTATCGCAAGGTGATCGAGGTCAATCTGATCGGTACGTTCAACATGATCCGCCTCGTCGCCGAGCGCGCGTCGAAGCTCGAGCCGCTGCAGGGTGGCGAGCGCGGCGTCATCGTCAACACCGCTTCGGTTGCCGCCTATGATGGCCAGATCGGCCAGGCCGCCTATGCGGCTTCCAAGGGCGGCGTCGTCGGCATGACGCTGCCGGTGGCGCGCGATCTTGCCCGTTCCGGCATCCGCGTCTGCACCATCGCTCCCGGCATCTTCAAGACGCCTATGATGGCCGGCATGCCGCAGGAAGTTCAGGATTCGCTGGGCGCCGCCGTGCCATTCCCGTCGCGCCTGGGCGAACCATCCGAATATGCTGCTCTCGCCCTGCACATCGTCGAGAACCAGATGCTGAACGGCGAGACCATTCGCCTCGACGGCGCCATTCGCATGGCGCCGAAATAGAAGGTCATGAGCGCCGGCCTGTCCGCTGCCGCTAAAACCGGGCCGCTGGCCGGGCTGAAGGTGATCGAGATGGCCGGGCTCGGCCCGGTGCCGCTGGCCGGCCTGATGCTGTCGGAGATGGGCGCCGAAGTGTTGCGCATCGAACGGGCGGGGACGAGCCAGTTCCTGTCGCTGCCTGATGAGTACAACATCAACCGCCATGGCCGCGCCGTCCTGCGCCTAGACCTGAAGCGCCGTGAAGGCACCGATCTGTTGTTGCGCCTTGCCGAAAAGGCGGACATGTTGCTCGAAGGCTTTCGCCCGGGTGTCATGGAACGGCTCGGCCTCGGCCCGGAAGCGGTGCAGGCGCGTAATCCGGCGCTGATCTACGGCCGTATGACCGGCTTCGGCCAGGACGGTCCGCTCGCCGGCCGCGCCGGCCACGACATCACCTACCTCGCCTATAGCGGCGTGCTGCACGCCATCGGCCATGCCGACGGCCGTCCCGTCCCGCCGCTCAACCTTGTCGCCGACTATGGCGGTGGCGCCATGATGCTGATTGCCGGCGTGCTGGCCGCCCTGTTCCAACGTTCGCGCACGGGCAAGGGTGACGTCATCGACGCAGCGATGGTCGACGGCGCCTCGATGCTGGCGGTGCCCCTGCACGCCTTGACGGCGGCCGGCTTGTGGAGCGACAAGCGCGGCGCGAACCTGCTCGATTCCGGCGCCCCGTTCTACGACACCTATGAGACGGCGGATGGCGGGCACATCGCCATTGGCTGCCTCGAGCCGCAATTCTTCGCCGAATTCGCCAAGCTGCTGCCGCTCGACGAGCGCTTTGCGTCCGGCCAGTACGACAAGGCCCTGTGGCCGCCGATGCGCGCCGCAATTGCCGATCGGATCCGGCAGAAACCACGCGACGACTGGGACCGGCTGTTCGCGCAAACCGATGCCTGCGTTGCACCCGTCCTGTCGCTGCAAGAGGCGAAGCACCACCCGCACAATCGGGCACGCAACGCCTCTGTGACGACAGGTGCATTTGAGCGCCCGGCCCCCGCGCCGCGTTTCTCGAGCTCGCAACCGACATTGGCCACTATGCCAGGCAATGAGGATTTGTCGCCATCGGCAATTCTGGCACGTTTCGGCTTTGCGAAAGCCGAGATCGACGATCTTGTCAAATCCAGCTTGCTGACCGATAACTAGAGAAGAAAGATCAACTTACTGTGGTGCTGCCTTGGACGAGCCGAAAAAGGACGTGATCCGCGAGACGGACGCCGAAGCGATCCGGCTGGCGAAGACGCTTCTGCGCAGCGCCCGCTTTGGCGCCCTGGCGGTGATCGAACCGCAAACCGGCTCGCCGCTGGCCAGCAGGGTCGGCGTGGCCACCGACATCGACGGCGCGCCGCTGATCCTGGTTTCGATGCTTTCGGCGCACACCGGCGCTCTGCTTGCCGATCCGCGCTGTTCCCTGTTGCTCGGCGAACCGGGCAAGGGCGACCCGCTGGCGCACCCGCGCCTGACATTGATCTGCCAGGCGGCACGGCTTGAGCGCGGATCAGCCGAACACGCCCGCACCGAGCGCCGTTATCTCAATCACAATCCCAGGGCGAATCTTTACGCCGGTCTCGGCGACTTTTCGATCTTTCGCCTCGGTCCGCAACGCGCCAGCCTCAACGGCGGCTTCGGCAAGGCCTATCAGCTCGATCGATCGGATTTGCTCGCCAGCGGACCGGTCGTCGAGGAACTCGCGGCGCGCGAACAATCCGCCATCGACCACATGAACGCCGACCATCTCGACGCAATCGCCGTTTACGCACAGCATTTCGCCAAAGCGTCCGGAAACGGCTGGCGTGTTGCCGGATTCGATGCCGATGGCATGGATCTGGTGTCGGGCGACGATGTTTGCCGGGTCTTTTACCCACACCCTTTGGCGGCGGCAGGCGAATTGCGGCACGTTCTGGTCGATATGGCCAAGGCCGGCCGAGCCATGGCCGACGCCGGGACTGAGACTTAATTATGCTGGATCAAAGGCAACACTTGAGATTTAAGTGAAATGCTCTACCTTTTGGTGACGCTGAATCGCCAGCGCCGATCGACAAGTGAATTTATGGAATCAGACGCCATTGCCCCCATGGCGTCGGGATGAACAGGAAGCATGGGGGATCGATGGTCTCGACAAAGCTAATCGTGAACGCCGAATCGGCGGCAGAGTTTCTCATGCTGATGGGCAATGAGAAGCGACTGTTGATCATGAGCTATCTCGCCGAAGGTGAAATGTCGGTTGGAGCCATTGCTGAGAAGGTGATGCTCAGCCAATCCGCCCTGTCCCAGCACCTCGCCAAGTTGCGGGCGCTCGACCTGGTCGAGACCCGCCGCGACCGGCAGATGATCTACTACTCCTGCAAATCCGACGCCGTGCGAGAACTGCTTGTCATGCTGGACGGCATTTTCGGCAGCGGCAAGGATGACCTCTCCCAGATGGCGCACCGTTTGCGCCGTGCTGGAACCTGACCACATAACCGCCGATCTCGCCGGTGATTTCAGAGCGACATGCGCCCATCCGGGGCGCACAAAGCTGGCTGATTGTCCCGAATTGTCGCATCGTGCTTTCCAAACAAGATGAGCGCCGGGAAGCGGTCCGGATTTTCGGGCCGATGCGACGGTCGCGAGGAATGCATGGATCCCATTCGCATCGACGACCCGCAAGATCCGCGCGTCGCTGCCTATCTCGACATTCGCGAGCGTGACCTCGCCGGCCGGCAAGGCCGCTTCGTCGCCGAAGGCAAGGTGGTGCTCGACCTGCTGCTCTCGACCGGGCGCTTTGCCGCCGAATCGATCCTGGTCCTGGAAAACCGGCTGGCAGGTCTCGACAACATCCTGAGCAAGGCGCCCGCCGACCTCCCGGTCTATGTCGCCACCAGCGCGGTGATGGACGCTATCGCCGGATTTCATATGCATCGCGGCATCCTGGCCATTGGCCGCAAGGGAGAGCCGCAGCCGGCCGAAGACCTGCTCGATGGCTTGCCGCCTCGGGCGCTCGTCGTAGTGCTCGTCGGTATCGCCAACCATGACAATGTGGGCTCGATCTTCCGCAATGCCGCCGCCTTTGGCGCTGACGCGGTTCTGCTGGATGCGACATGCTGCGACCCGCTCTATCGCAAGGCGATCCGCGTTTCGGTCGGCGCCGCGCTCAAAATCCCCTTCGCATCGTTCTCCGACACCGCCGGCTTCACAACGATGCTCGCCCGACGTGGCTTCGAACAATTCGCGCTGTCGCCACGCGGGAAGACCGACATCCGCGATGCGCAGCGCAGTAAGCGCCTGGCGCTCTATCTCGGCACCGAGGGCGAAGGCTTGCCGGACAACCTGCTCGCAAGCCTGCGCAACGTGCGGATTACCATGGCGGAAGGCTTCGACAGCCTGAATGTCGCCGCGGCTTCAGCCATCGCGCTGCATCATTTTTCGGCTAGAGCAATTCAGGAAAAGTGTGAAGCGGTTTTCCGTCCAGAATTGCGTCAAAGCAAAGAGTTAGGGCATTTCGCCGTTTCCGTGAAACGGTGAAATACTCTAAAGAAGCCTGATTCAGCTTGTCGCGTCAGCCTTCTGCAGCGCGCGCACGCGGTCGGCAAGACTGCGGTCATCGTTGCCGGAGCGGGCGTCCGACGGTACCGCCAATGCCTTGGCGATCGGCGAACCAGGCCCCTCGAGCTTGGCCGTCAGATGGACGACCTCCGCCGCCAGTTCGTTCATCTGCTCGCGCAAGGCGGAGCTGCTGTCCGTGGCCTTGGACACTGCCAGTGCGGTGAGATCCGCCTTCAGCCGCTTGTTCTCTCGCGCCAGCGCCGCCAGCCTCGCCTCGAGCTGCTCACGGTCACTGTCGAGCTTGGCGATTGCCTTGTCGAAATCATCGCTCCCCGCGACATCGCCGCCCTTGCCGACCAGCCGCAAGGCTGGCGCGCTGTCTTCGGATTTCGATCTTTCGCGCATGCGTGCCAGTTCCTTTTCGCGGCGGTCGAGTTTGTCTTCGCGATCGGCAAGTGTGGCCAGCAGCCGCTCGACCTTCTTGTCGAGCTCGGCGGTCCTTTTCTTCTCGGCTTTCAGGGCCTCCCGCGCGGCCTTGCTTTCAGCCACGATTTCCTGGCCGCGCCTGTCGGCTTCCTTGCGCTGGCCGCGCAGCATCGCAATGTCACTGGCGAGCTTCTGCATTTCGGACTCTCGCGCCACGAGCTCGATCTGCCGGCTGCTCGAGGAAAAACTGGCGTCGTCATACATGCGCTCCAGCTTTTCCAGCTCAACTGCGCGCTTTTCCAGCTTGCGCTCGGTTTCCTTCAGCCGCTCCGAAAGCTGCTGCAACTCGCCCTCTCGTTGACGCAGCGCTTCGTTCTTCGCGCCCAGCTCGGTCAGCGCCTGGTTCTTGTCCGTCCGCTCGACCGCCAGGCCCTTTATGGCCTCGCGACCGCGATTGATCTCGACGAGTTGTTCGGCCGCCTTCTCTCGCAACGCCTTGACGCCGATTTCCAGGCGGCGCGTCGTCATAGCGTATTCGGCGCGGATGCGATCCTTGTCCGCCTGGATCTCGGTTTGCGTCAGAGGGATCGAGGATTCGACGCGTCTGCGTGTAAGCGCGACCGCACGACGCCATATGGCCGGAGCCACCATGAGCGCCAGAAAGCCAGCGCAGAGAAAGCCGAGGACGAAGAACAGGACCGACTGGACCAAGTGACTACCCGTTGTGGCCGGTAAGCATCAAACCAGATAAACCAAAAGCGCATAGAGCGCTTGACTGTGCCACGTTGACATGGCGGAAATCCAGCGTTGCGGCAAGGGTTTGCCGCAACGCCACGAGTTTAATGCATGTCGACCCAAAAGCGGTCCCGGTTTTGGGCAACGACAGCCAAGGACTTCAGCTTAGAACGGATTCCAGGTGGCGCGCTCGGTAAGCTTCAGATAGCCGAGATTGACGCCAAGCCGGGCACCGACACCGGTGCGGATCGGCACCAAAATCACATTGTTGTTCTTCAGCACGTTGAAGCCGACGCCAGCCACCACATAGGCCGAACCGGCGACGCCGCCATAGCGGTTGTAGAGGCTGCCCACATCGTCGAGATTGTAGACCAGCATCATCACCCGCGACCCCTCGCCGCCGAAATCCCAGCCGAGTGACGGGCCTTGCCAGAACACTTTGTGGTCGCCGGCATTCTTGGTGTAGAGCGTGCCTTCGCCATAGGTCAGGCCACCGATCAGCGCACCCGAGCCTTCTTCGCCCAGCAGATAGCCGTTGGGCAGGCCGTAGGAGGCAAAAATCTTCTCGATCACCGTGGCGAGCCCGCCCGATGTCGCGCCAAAAAATTTGTGACCGGAATCGACAATCTCCTGAGCGGTGTATTCCTGGGCCCGCAGGGCTGAAGTCGAGAAGACGAGAACGCCCAGGAGCGTGACCGCCATTGAGAAGACACGGAGAAAGCTCCGGTCGTAGTATCGGGAAAACATGCTTCCAATCTCCGTCAGGGAGCACCTTCGCCGACGCCTCGCACCCCGTACGGCTCTTTTAGCCGGCCGTTAAGGGTAACTGTTAGGGGCAAACTATGCCGTAATCCTTTTTCAACCATTAAGCTCACACATGAACATGGCGGTTCGAAGGCTGTTTGGGGTCGCTCAAGTGGGGCCGGCAGCCTGCGTGAACACGCCATTTGCCACAACCACAATTTGGATTTGTTGCTGCACGCACGGGCGCTGTGTATTCAGAAAGCCCGAGGAGAGAGTGCGTGATTCGTGTGGCAGGCGACGATCGATCGCCCGGCCACGAGTTGTGAGATTTTGCAGGGATTTTTCGCCGATGGCCGATCTGTTCACCCTTTCCGCACCCGATCTGGCAGCGCTTTTGTGCAGTCGGGTCTGCCACGACATCATCTCGCCGGTCGGCGCGATCAACAACGGGCTCGAATTGCTTGATGAAGGCGGCGCCGACGAGGACGCCATGAAGCTGATCCGCCAGAGCGCCCGCAACGCTTCGGCCCGCCTGCAGTTCGCCCGCATCGCCTTCGGTGCCGCCGGCTCGGCCGGCATGTTGATCGATACCGGCGATGCCGAAGCGGTCGCCATCGCCTTCCTCAAGAACGAAAAGCCGGAACTGACCTGGAACGGGCCCCGCGCGTTGCTGCCCAAGAACAAGGTCAAGCTGCTGCTCAACCTGATCCTCGTCGCCAATGCCGCCATTCCGCGCGGCGGCAAGCTTTCCGTGACGCTGGAAAATCTTGAGACCGAACCGCGTTTCGCGCTTGCGTCGGCTGGCCCGATGCTGCGTGTGCCGCCGAAGTTCCTCGAACTGCATTCCGGCCACAAGCCGGAGGAACCGATCGACGCGCATTCCGTGCAGCCCTACTACACGCTGCTTCTGGCGCGCGAAGCCGGCATGACGATATCGATCCACGCGACGCCGGAAGAAATCGTGCTTTCTGCGGCCTGATTGCGCAGCCGATAAAGCGAAGTATTTCTACACTGAAATCTGTAATTCCAGCTCATCGACTTGGGAGGCATCTGTTCGTCCAGGCAGTGCCAAAGCATTCGCGAATAAAAGCAGGCACCTGCCCATCTTTGTAAAAATTTTACCTAACGCCTTTTCGGCTTCTTTACCAGATTGGCCTATGGTCCGCCCTGGATGCCCCCGACGCTACCGGACTGCCAGAAGGCAAAGAGGACCCGGAAATGAAACGCTGCATGTTCGTCGACGATTCAAGCGTCATCAGGAAGGTTGCAAAACGCATCCTGGGCGGCTCCGAAATGATTGTCATCGAGGCTGCCAGCGGACTTGACGCGCTGGAGATGTGCGCCGCCGACATGCCCGACATCATCGTCGTCGATGGCGCCTTGCCCGACGTACCGGCGGTCGATCTCATCCGTCGCGTCCGCGCCATGGAGAGCCCGATAAGGCCGCAGATCCTGATTTCCCTGGTCGAGCTCGATATTGCTTCGATCATGCGGGCCAAGCGCGCCGGCGCCCAGGGCTATCTCTTGAAGCCGTTCAACCGCCCGCAACTGCTCGAGCGCTTTCGCACCTTGAAGAGCGCACCTGATTCGGCACCCTTGAGCAATTCCAGAAAAAGTGCGTGACGGTTTCCTGCTCGGAAGCCCAAAAACAGACCGTTACCAGCCCGTCATTCAAAAACCCGGCCGAAGCCGGGTTTTTTTTGAAAAGATTCGAACGATTCGTCGCTCAGGCGCTGACGCGAATGTCTTCCGGTTCGCGCAGCACATAGCCGCGCCCCCAGACCGTTTCAATGTAGTTCTGACCGCCCGATGCCGCATCGAGCTTTTTGCGCAGCTTGCAGATGAAGACGTCGATGATCTTCAACTCAGGCTCGTCCATGCCGCCATAGAGGTGGTTGAGGAACATTTCCTTGGTCAGCGTGGTGCCTTTGCGCAGCGAAAGCAACTCCAGCATCTGGTATTCCTTGCCGGTCAGGTGCACGCGCTGGCCGCCGACTTCGACGGTCTTGGCATCGAGGTTGACCACCAGGTCGCCGGTGGTGATGACCGACTGGGCGTGGCCCTTGGAGCGCCGCACGATGGCATGAATGCGGGCAACCAGCTCATCCTTGTGGAACGGCTTGGTCATGTAGTCGTCCGCGCCGAAGCCGAGGCCGCGCACCTTGTCCTCGATGCCGGCCATGCCGGAGAGGATGAGAATAGGTGTCTTGACCTTGGAAAGGCGAAGCGTTCTCAAGACCTCGTAGCCCGACATGTCAGGCAGGTTGAGATCGAGAAGAATGATATCGTAGTCGTAGAGCTTGCCTAGATCGACGCCCTCTTCACCGAGATCGGTCGTGTAGACGTTGAAACTTTCCGATTTCAGCATCAGTTCGATGCTTTGTGCGGTTGCACTGTCATCTTCTATCAGCAGAACACGCATTTCATTCCCCTTTTCTGCTGCCGGACCATTTCACGACCCGTCCGGACCCGGAGCAGTGGTTGCCTTGTGCAGAGGCTGCCATTGAATGGTTAACAAATCCTAATTTCCCGTCCATGACGGTACCAGATTTTTTAACCTCTTTCTACACCCTCTTGAATCTAATAACGAATCTCAGAACCAAATTCCTAATGCAACACATTAACAACCTGGACTAAGCGACTCCAGGGACTCATCGACGTCGCTTCCGCATCGGTGGCCGGAATTTTTACCCGGCCTTAAGTCCTGACCCGTATGATTAACAATGCCCGTAAACGAATGGTTACCGCCGGCAAAAAACTTTAGGGTTTTGTTTCCCATAGTTAGGGGAAAGGCGGTGGACACGGGTGCGGCCTGGGCGTTTCCAGGTGGTTTGGACGATAGATGCGGGTGTGCGTTTCCGGGAGTACCGAATCATGAAGTCACGTGAAAACCTCGTTCGGCTGAAACAGTTTCAGGTGAATGAGAAGCGGCGGCAGCTGCTGCAGCTCGACATGATGATCGCCGAGTTCGAACGCATGGCCGTCGAGCTGGAGCTTCAGATCACCGCCGAGGAAAAGAAGGCCGGCATCACCGACATCAACCATTTCGCCTATCCGACCTTCGCCAAGGCGGCTCGCCTGCGCCGCGACAACCTCAGGAATTCCCAAAGCGACCTCGCCCAGCAGCGAAGCGCCGCCGAATCATTACTCGGCGAAGCTGAAGCGGAGCTTTCCAAGGCGGAAATGCTGGAATCGCGCGACACGAAGATCCGCGAAGCGGAAGTCGGTGGCCGCAGCGCCATGATCGGCTAAGACCTGGCGGTTTGCCGCGCCAACGCCCGCCATCAGGCTGGCGCATTGTCGCGGCTTGCGGCTCCGGCGGGAAAAATGAATCCGCCCTACGCGGCCCAATCCCCTTCACTCTCGGCAATTGCCCTTGCACGGGCATCCTTGATATCCGGCGCATGCTGCTCCGCCCATGACCTGATTTGGGTAAGCAGTCCCGCCAGGTTCTGGCCGAGCTCGGTCAATTCATATTCGACGCGCGGCGGAATGACCGGGAAGATCTCGCGCCGCACCAGGCCGTCGCGCTCGAGCACCCGCAGCGTCTGCGTCAGCATCTTCGGCGTGATGCCTTCGAGCTTGCGGGCGAGCTCGCCATTGCGCAGCCGGCCTTTGCGCAGCGCGCAAACCACCAGATAGACCCATTTGCTGGCCAGCATCTCCAGCACGGTGTGCGAAGGACACGTCCGCCGGAACGCATCATAGCCGAAACCGCAATCATCTTCACTATCCATGAGGTGCGTATGTATCAGAAAGGTACATACTGGACAAGAGACTATTACTATCCAAATGATAGCGGCATCAACAGGAGACATCTCAATGCGTGCCGTTATCCAGAATTCCGTCGGCGGACCCGACGTCCTTGTCATCGCCGATCAGCCGGATCCCACGCCAGAGGCCGGCGAAGTGCTGGTTCGCGTCAAGGCCGCAGGCATCAATCCGGTCGACGGCGCCGTCCGTGCCGGCTACTACCGCTTGCTCGGCGAGCCGCCCTTCATCCTGGGTTGGGACATCTCGGGAACTGTCGAAGCACTCGGCCCCGGCGTCACCGGCTTCAAGATCGGCGACGAGGTGTTCGGCATGCCGCGCTTCCCCAAGCAGGCGGCGGCCTATGCCGAGCTGGCTGCCGTGCCTGCCGATCAAATCGCACTGAAGCCGAAGGGCGCGGACCACCTCCAGACGGGCGCCTTGCCGCTGGCCGGCCTCACCGCCTGGCAAGGGCTTGTTCGTCACGGCAGACTGAAATCGGATCGGCGCGTATTGGTGCATGCGGGAGCCGGCGGCGTCGGTCATCTGGCGGTGCAGATCGCCAAGGCGCGCAGCGCCTACGTCGTCGCCACGGCCAGCCCGGGCAAGCTCGATTTCGTCCGCAAACTGGGCGCCGACGAAGTCATCGACTACACCAAGGGCGATTTCACCGATCAGATCCGCGACATCGATCTGGTGCTGGATCCAATGGGCGGCGACCACGCCCAACGCTCGCTGAAGGTGCTCAAGCGTGGCGGCGTGCTGGTGTCATTGCTCGATGTCAGCGACAACACAAGGGCCCAGGCCGGCGCGCGAGACATTCGGGTCGAGCGTATGTCCGTCGTGCCCGACAGTGAGGGCCTGCTGGAACTGGCTCGGTTGATCGATGCCAACAAGCTTGCCGTCCATGTGGCGAAGAGCTTCCCGCTGGACCATGCGGGAGCCGCTCACGCCTTCCTCGCCACCAAGCCGATCGGCAAGGTTGTGCTATCGCTCTGAGGGGGAGCGGTGAAAAACAGAAGGGCGCGGGGTTAGCCGCGCCCTTCGTCTAAATTCGCGATGGTCAGTGCCGGTATTGCTGGATGCGTGTGGTGCGCAGCCCGGCAAGGCCATATTCGTCGATCGACGCCTGCCAGGACAGGAATTCCTCGGTGGTGAGCTTGTAGCGTTGGCATGCCTCGTCCAGGCTCAAAAGCCCGCCGCGCACGGCCGCAACCACTTCCGCCTTACGCCGGATAACCCAGCGACGTGTATTGGTCGGCGGCAGATCGGCAATCGTAAGAGGGCTGCCGTCAGGCCCGATAACATATTTGACTCTCGGTCTAACCAGATCGGTCATCGTACTCTCTACAAAAAACTCAAAGACCCAATCCCCGCCACGTTACCGCCACAGCTTTAAAAATTGCCTAAGCAGACCCTAATGACTAGGTAAGGATCATGAACGCCGCGTTAGTCTTTTCGCCGGCATTTGAAACATCTGCCCGCAAACCCTGATTTGCCGGGGAAAATGCATCCCCTGGCGGAGATCGGACGCAACCGGTGAATCGCCCTGCACGCTGGCGCGCCGGTAAAGCTTGACCTATATTCTCGACATTGGCATTGAGGCGCCGTGCAGAACGAAAGCATCATGAACAGTCTCGATCTTCCCGGACGTCCCGAAAACACCCGCATCGTCGTCGCCATGTCGGGCGGTGTCGATTCCTCGGTCGTCGCCGGCCTGCTGAAACGCGAGGGCTACGACGTCGTCGGCGTCACCTTGCAGCTCTACGACCACGGCGCGGCGACGCACCGGGCCGGCTCATGCTGCGCCGGGCAGGACATCGACGATGCCCGCCGTGTCTCCGAGACGCTCGGCATCCCCCATTATGTGCTCGACTACGAGGAACGCTTCCGCAAGGCGGTCATCGATCCCTTCGCCGAGAGCTACGTCGCCGGCGAGACGCCGATCCCGTGCGTTTCCTGCAATCAGACGGTGAAGTTCGCCGACCTCCTGGCCACCGCCAAGGAGCTTGGCGCCGATGCGCTGGCCACCGGCCACTACATTCGTTCCGGCGCCAATGGCGCCCACCGCGCTCTCTACCGTCCGGTCGACGCCGACCGCGACCAGAGTTATTTCCTGTTCGCCACCACGCAGGCACAGATCGATTATCTGCGCTTTCCCCTTGGCGGCCTGTCGAAGCCTCAGGTTCGCGCCATTGCCGAGGAGATGGGGCTGGCGGTTGCCGCCAAGCAGGACAGTCAGGACATCTGCTTCGTGCCGCAGGGCAAGTATTCCGACATCATCGCCAAGCTGAAGCCAACCGCGGCCAATCCGGGCGACATCGTCCACATCGACGGCCGCGTGCTCGGCCGCCATGAGGGCATCCTGCGCTACACGATCGGCCAGCGCCGTGGCATCGGCATCGCTTCCGGCGAGCCGCTTTACGTCGTCCACCTCGATGCCGACCGCGCTCGCGTCGTGGTTGGCCCGCGCGAGGCGCTGGAGACGCACAAGATCTATCTGCGCAATATGAACTGGCTGGGCGACGGACCGCTCACAGACGTCCCTGCTGGCGGCCTGGAGCTGTTCGCCAAGGTCCGCTCGACGCGGCCGCCGCGCCCGGCCGTGCTGCATCATCGTGCCGGTGCCACATGGGTGGAACTGATCGACGGCGAGTCCGGCATCGCGCCGGGCCAGGCCTGCGTGCTCTACTCCGATGACGGCAACGAAGCTCGCGTGTTCGGCGGCGGCTTCATCGAGCGTTCGGAGCGTGGCGCCGAGGCCGAGGCGATGCTGACCCGGCTTGCCGCCAGGCCGGCCCAGATACCTGTCGAATAAAGTTCCCGCCGAATAATCCGCGCTTCAGGAATTCGACTTGGTGTGGGTGACCGTGCCGGCGGTCAGGATGCGCAGCACCCTGATCGCTTCCTCGCCGCTGGTACGCGGTTCGGCACGCGTCTCGATGCACTGGATGAAATGCTCCAGCTCGCGTGTCAGCGGCATGCCCTGGGCAACCGCGACATAGGACGGCTCATTGGTGGTGAAGGCCCATTGGCCGCTGTCCTGCCACACCGCGTGGCGGTAGACGGCTAGCTTGCGTTCCCATGGCTCGACGTCGTCGAACACCGCCATCGCCTTGGTGCCGACCACGGTCAGCCGCCGCTCGCGATAGGGATTGAGACGCGAGGTGAAGAGATGGCTGCGCAGGCCGTTGGGAAAGCGCATGTGCAGATGCGCGAAGTCGCTGAGACTGTCGAGCAGAGCGGCGCCCTCGCCGCGCACCTCGATCGGCTCGGTGCCGGTGATCGCCAGGATCATCGACAAATCGTGCGGGGCCAGGTCCCACAGCGCATCGTTCTCGGTGTGGAATTTGCCGAGGCCGAGGCGGTGCGAGTGGATGTAGCGGACTTCGCCGAGTTCGCCCTTGTCGATCAGCCCTTTCAGCGTCTCGAAGGCGGGGTGGAACCGCAGGACATGGCCGACCATGAAGACGCGGCCATTGTCCTTGGCCGCCCGCACCGCGCGCTCGGCATCGGCAACCGTCAGCGCGATCGGCTTTTCCACCAGCACGTCCTTGCCGTTCTCGACGGCGCGTACCGCAAGGTCGGCATGGAATTGCGGCGGCAGCGCCATGACGATGGCGTCGATATCGTCACGCACGAACAACTGGTCCGGCTCGATCGCCAGGCAGTCCTGCTCGCTGGCGAAGCCTTCTGCCCGAGCCCGGTTGGTATCGGAGACCGCGTGCAGCGCGCCGAGCGCCTTGAGAGTGCGGATGTGGTTGCTGCCCCAGTATCCGCAACCGAGGACTGCTATGCGCGGCTTCATCTGTTTCAAACTCTAAAAACTCTTGGCCGAGACATAGCGACGTGCCCCTTCGAACTCAACCCCGGCGGCGGCAACCAAATGTCCGCACGGCAAAGCTTTTCGATAATGACGATAAGCCGGCAAGCCGGTTGCTTCGAAGCTTGACAGGCTCACCCTCCCAACCTTATATCCGCGCGACCTTGGCGAACGCCTCCGACATGCCTTTCGATTTGAGGCGGATTTCGGGCCTTTCGCCGCCCTGGCGGGGTAGCTCAGTTGGTTAGAGCACGGGAATCATAATCCTGGGGTCGGGGGTTCAAGTCCCTCTCCCGCTACCACTTCAAACCCCACTATCGTACGCAATGGCCGATTGTGGCGGGCTGCCCAATGCGGTGTCCTGTGCGATAGCGGCTATATCTGACCTTCCTAGTAGAAGCCTTCAGCGACCTACAGCATCTCGCTCAGTGACGCCAATGCGGCTAACGATGCCGTCACCAGACATTCTCGCCGTCACCCACGCGTATCGGCTTCACCCCTCGGGAGTTTCGCGCTCGCCTGCCGGGCTTCGCCTTCGATCTCGATCTTGCTCCGCGCTTGAAGATCGAAGCGCACGGTTACAGTGCGCATGCGCGCATGCAGGACTCCGTCCAGCGTACCGCGCATTTCATGCAGATAAGTCAGCGACGATTTCCCAAGCTTTTCTATAACGCTGCGAACGGTGACCAGAGTTCCCACCGCGGTTTCATGCACGTAGTCGATCTCCATCCTCACATCCGCCCAGCCGAGGGTCGGCGTCAAACGAGGATCGGCAATCCTGCCCAGCAACTGGAAACTGGCGTCATCAAACATGGCCACATAATGACGGACGTTGAGATGGCCCATCGCGTCGCACATCCAAGGATGCACGACGCCGACATAGGTTTCGATGCCGGGCGTCAAAACCCGACCTCGTTTGCGCCCTTGAGATCCAGCAGTTGACGGGCTTCGTCGGGCGTCGCGATTTCGAGCGATAACTCGTTGAGAATGCGCTTTATCTTGGCAACCTGTTCGGCATTGCTCTTAGCGAGCGTGCCCTTGGCGACATAGAGGCTGTCTTCCAAACCGACCCGTACATTGCCGCCCATGATCGCGCCCATCGTGCAGAGATTTATCTGGTGCTTGCCCGCGGCAAGGATCGACCAGAGATAGTCGTCTCCGAACAGCCGATCAGCCGTCCTGCGCATGTGCATCATGTCTTCTGGGTCGGCGCCGATTCCGCCCAGCAGCCCGAAGATCGTCTGGACGAAAAGCGGCGGCTTCAGCAGCTTGCGGTCTAGAAAGTGCGCAAGCGTGTAGAGGTGACTGACATCGTAGCACTCGAACTCGAACTTCGTGCCGTAGGCCTGGCCGACTTCGACGATGATACGCTCGATCTGCTCGAACGTGTTGGAGACGATGCCCTTCTTTGTGTCTTCCAGGTAGCCCTTCTCCCAGTCGTACTTCCAGTCGGTGTATTTCGGCGCGATGTGGTGCAGGGCGAAATTCATAGATCCCATATTGAGCGAGCAGAGTTCCGGCTTCGAAGCGTGCGCGGCTTCAAGGCGCTCTTCGAGGGTCATCTTCAGCCCGCCGCCGGTGGAAATGTTCATCACGGCGTGGGTCTGCTGCTTGATGCGCGGCAGGAAATCCATAAACAGCTTTGGATCAGGGGTAGGCTTGCCGGTCTCCGGATCGCGGGCATGCAGATGGATCACCGACGCTCCGGCTTCGGCTGCTCCGACAGCGGCGTCGACGATCTCGGACGGCGTTATCGGCAGATACGGGCTCATCGTCGGCGTGTGGATCGAGCCGGTGACCGCACAGGTTATGACGACTTTCGGCGATTTCTTCATGGTTGAACTCTCCCTTGTCTGCCTTTTGTTGTTATCTATCGAGCGCGAGGCAATCCTCACGACCACAGCCCAATCGAACCGCCTCGCCCGCATTGAGTTCGGACCGAGACGACGATGCGGCAAGCTTGACAATGAATTTCAGGCCGCCCGCCGTCACAGCGACGAGCCGGATGTGATCCCCGACATAGACGGACTGAACGACGGTTGCCGCAATCACGTTGAGGGCGGTGGAGCCATCGTGCAATAAGGACATGCGCTCGGGCCTGATCGACAGCGTCACCCTGGCGCCCGCAGGGGGCGTCGCGCCAGGGGAAATGGCGTTCAACACCAGATCGCCATCGTCGAGACGGACGGCCACGCCACCGTTTTCACCGCCGGCAACCACCGTGCCGGACATGCGGTTGTTCTCGCCGATGAAGCTCGCCACAAAGCTGCCCGTCGGACGCTCATACAGTTCGCGTGGTGTCGAAAGCTGCTCGATGCGGCCGGCGCTGAACACCGCGATCCGGTCCGACATGGTCAGCGCCTCGGTCTGGTCGTGTGTCACATAAACGAACGTGACGCCAAGCCGGGCATGGATATCCTTGATTTCGAACTGCATCTGCTCGCGCAATTGCTTGTCGAGGGCGCCGAGCGGTTCGTCCATCAGGACAAGATTCGGTTCGAAGATCAGGGCGCGGGCAACCGCGACGCGTTGTTGCTGCCCACCCGAAAGCTGCGCCGGACGCCGGTTGCCGAATTCGGGCAACTGGACCATGTCGAGAACGTTCCTGACACGTCGCGTCACCTCGTCGCGGCTAAGTTTGCGGACCTCGAGCGGGAAAGCCAGGTTTTCGGCGACCGTCATGTGCGGGAAAAGCGCGTAGTTCTGGAACACCATACCGATGCCGCGACGATTGGCGGGAACGTTGTCGATGCGCTGACCGTCAATGAGGATTTCGCCCTCGGTCGTATCTTCGAATCCCGCAAGCATCATCAACGCCGTCGTCTTGCCAGACCCGGAAGGCCCCAGCAGCGTCAGGAATTCGCCGCGCATGATTTCCAGGTCGAGCTGACGCACCGCCTGGACCGTCTGCCCGTAGCGCTTGCTGACGCCACGAAACTCGACATGAACCGGGCCACGCGGGGATCCGCCCATCACCGCGCCTGCGCCTTGGGATCACGGCGTGCCGAAGCCGGGCGTTTGCGCGCAGGCTGAGCCTCAGCCGCCGCGGCGGCGCGAAGAATGATGTCGGCGGCCTCGCGCAGGTCGGCCACCAGCGCCTTGCGCGCAGCCGCGCCATCGGCGCGACGCAGCGCCGCGAGCATTTCGTCATGATGGTCCAGGCCCAGGCCGTAGGTCACGTCCGAGCGGACGATGTTCAAGAACGGTCCTGCTTGCAGCCACAATTTCTCGATGATTTGCTGGATGAGAGGTGACCGCGCGGCATGGTACATCGTGAAATGGAAGCGCCTGTTCAAGCCGAGATAGCTAGCCATGACATTGCTCTCGACGCATTCGCGCATCAGCCCGTTCAGCTTCGCCAATTCATCGAGTTCTTCGGGCGTGATGGTCGTCGCGGCCCACTCGGCCGCCGTTCCTTCGACGCTGCAGCGCACACGCACCAGATCCGAAATACGCGCCACCGTGGCCTCGGGGACGATGACGCCCCGATTTGGGTGGTCGAACATCGCCTCGTCGCTGACGAGTTGCCGCAAGGCCTCGCGCACCGGCATGGCGCTGGTCCGGTACTGTTCGGCAAGCTGTCGCACGACCAGTCTTTGGCCGGGCAGGAAGTCACCGTTCATCAGTGCTTCCTTCAAGCCCATATGGACACGAACATGAGCTGTCTTTTGCGCGGCCGAGCCGGCATTGGCATCCTTGCGATCCAGCATCAGTTTGTCCGGCGCGGCAGTATTTTGAGGTTGCTCGACAGGAAATCGTCGAATGCGCCGGCGAAGCCGTCGAGTTCGGCGTCGCCGAATGGCAGTGACAACGCCAGCATGCCGCGCGGCGTCACGTAGTACCCTCGCAACAGCATTTCGATATGCCAAAGCGCAATCACCGAAGGATCGGCATCGTCGAGCCGCGCCGGAGTGTCCACCGGCCCCCTGACGAAATGCAGGTTCATCAACGACCCTCGCCCGATGACGATGCCCTCGACGCCACGCCTTTCAAGGGAAACGTTCATCGCTTCACGCAGGCGGTCGCCGCGCGCATTGATCGCGCGGCTCGCCTCTTGCGTCAGCACCTGGGTCAGACCGGTGAAGCCAGCAGCCATGCTGAGAATATTGTTGTTGAACGTCCCGCCATGCGAGAACGAACCGGGCAAAGCCGGATCGAAGCGATCGACGAGGTCGGCGCGTCCACCGAATGCGCCAAAACTGGCGCCGCCGCCGATATACTTCCCGAGCGTCACGAAATCGGGAAAAATCCCATGCGCCCCGTGGAGCGCGCGGTAGTCGAGGCGCGAAGTCATGACCTCGTCGAAAATCAGCAGCGCCCCGGTCTCCTTCGTCGCCGCGCGCAGCGCTTCCAGGAACTCACGCGTCGCCGGGATGCAGCCGCCGCCGCCCATCATCGGCTCGACGATCACCGCGGCAAGCTCGTCGCCCTGTTCCTTTATGAGCGCCACGGCGCCGGCACTATCGTTGTAGTCGGCGAAGACAAAGGGGAACGGTAGATTGAGTGGCGAGCCGCCATGCGCAAAGGTGAGTACACCACCGTGGTAGCCCTCGCGGAATGCGAGTATCTTCGAGCGCTGCGTGATGGCGCGAGCCGCCGAAATAGCCATGATGTTGGCTTCAGTGCCGGAATTGCAAAAGCGAACGCGCTCGATTGCCGGAAAGCGGTCAACCACCGCGGCAGCCAGGCGCGCTTCGTAGCGGTTGGGCGCACCCAGCATGATGCCGCCCTCTATGACGTTCACCAGGGCCGCCGAAATCGCCTTGTCGGAATGACCGTAAAAACCGGCACTGTATTCCGAGACCAGGTCGACATAGATGTGCCCGTCCAGATCGGTCACCCTGCAGCCTTCGCCGGAAACAAACGATACGGGGAATGGCGGATACCATAGAACAGCCCTCGTATTGCCGCCCGGCAACGATGCCGCGGCCTCGTTCTGCCGCGCCAGGCTGTTCGGGTTGGCGTCAGCGAAACGCTGTCGGGCCTCGTCCAGAACAGCAGCGAGACTGACATTGGCGCGCACGTCTCTAGTGCCTTGCAGCATTCGATCAAATCCCTTTGGCTTTTTCACTTTTTTGCACCGTATCGCAAATTCCTGTTGCTAATCAATCCATTTTGCGCTTGAAATTTGATCAAATATACGACGAAAGAAAGGGGAACTGCAATGAGGACTTATCTGCAAGCCGTATCTGCCGCCGCGATCTGCCTCGCGACCTCGAGTTTTGCCGTGTCCGCGGCCGAACCCGTCACAGTGGTCGGCTGGGGTGGTACATGGGATAAGGCCTATAAGGATGGGGTCTGGGACAAGTACACCGAAAAAACGGGCGTTCCGATCGTCATGGAAGAATGGGGCGGCGAGGTCGCCAAGGTGCGTGCCCAGGTGCAGGCGGGCAACATCACTTATGACGTCGTCTCGGTCGAAGCGCCCGCCATGGAAGTCGGCTGCGCCGAAGGCCTGTTCGTTCCGCTGACGCCAGAAATCACAGGCGACGCGGCCAATTATTTGCCGGGCACCCTGCACGAATGCGGCGTCGCGTCTGATACCTGGGCCACGGTCCTTGCCTATAACACAGATGTCTACAAGGGCGACGCCGCGCCGAAGAGCTGGGCGGATTTTTGGAACGTCGAGAAATTTCCGGGAAAGCGCGGCCTCTACCAGCAGGCGCAGTTCACGCTGGAAAACGCGCTGATGGCCGACGGCGTTAAGCGCGAGGACATGTACAAGGTGCTGGGCACGCCGGAAGGCGTCGACCGGGCTTTCGCCATGCTCGACAAGATCAAGGCGCACGTCGTCTGGTGGTCCACAACGACGCAGGGCATCCAGAACCTCGACAGTGGTGAAGTGGCTCTCAGCGACGGGTTCAATGCGCGCATCACCAACGAAGCCATCAACGAGAAGAAGCCCTATACGATCGCATGGGACGCTGGCTTCTTCTATGGCACCGACTACTGGGCGGTGGTGAAGGGCGCGCCGCACCAGCAGGCCGGGCTGGATCTCCTCAAGTGGTTCTCCATCCCTGAAAACCAGGCCGGCTTCTCGAAACTCTATGCCTATGGCACCGGCCGCAAGGAAGCCGCCGACCTCATTCCCGCGAATTGGAAGGCCAACCTGCCGACGTCGCCGGAGCACCTTCAGTACGGCGCCTCCTATGACAACGACTTCTGGACCGAGCACAAGGAAGCACTGGAAGAACGCTTCAAGGCCTGGCTCGCGAAGTAACCTAGGCATGTTGGTCGGGGCAAAGCCGGCTATGAAGCGGCGTCAACGGGGCGGCATGCTCGCCCTGTTGACGGCCCCGCTTATCCTGTTCGTCGTCATTCTGTTTCTGTGGCCGGTGGCGCGCTTCCTCGCTCTGGCCGTCGACAACTCGGATTTCTCGAACAACCTGCCGCGTACAATTGCCGCTCTGGCGGGCTGGAAAGCAGATAGCGGCCTGCCTGGCGAACCCGTCTTTGCAGCACTCGTCGAGGACCTGGCCGACGCGCGGCGCGCCGGGAAGGAAGGCGTCCTGGCGCAACTCGTGAACCAGCGCGTCGTCGGCAGCCGTTTCCTCGTCATCAAGACGGCAAAGGATGCGGCCGACGGCAAGCTGACTATGCGTCCCGTGCGCGACGAGGTGCTCTCCAAACAGGCCGGCTGGAAAGACATCGATCTCTGGCAGGTCATCGCGCGTCAACAAAGCGCGCGAACGGACTATTATCTGCTTGCGAGCCTGGACCTGAAGCGAGGCGCGGACAATTCGATCGAAGCCGTTTCCGCCGACCGCGCCATCTTCGTCGACGCGCTGCTGCGCACGATCTGGATCAGCATCGTGGTGACCGTCATCTGCGCGGTGCTCGCCGTGCCGCTGGCGCAGGCAATTGTCAGCGCGCCGCCGGCCTGGTCGAAGCTCATGTTCGCGCTGATCCTGTTTCCGCTCTGGACATCGCTGCTGGTGCGCACCGTCATCTGGATTATCGTGCTGCAGAAGAACGGACCCGTGAATTCCACGCTGCTTGGCCTCGGCATCGTCAGCGAGCCGCTCAATCTCATTTACACACGCTTTTCGCTCTATTTGGCGATGGTTCAGGTTCTGCTGCCCATGATGGTGCTCTCCGTCGTCGCTGTCATGCGGCGGGTTCCGACCACCTACATGCGCGCGGCACTTTCGCTGGGTGCGCCGTGGCTCACGGCATGGCGCCGCGTGCAGTTGCCGTTGATCCTGCCAGGAATCCTGTCTGGCGGGGCGATCGTTTTTGTCTTCGCTCTCGGCTATTACATCACCCCGACGCTTGTCGGCGGGCCGACCGACCAGATGATCTCCAGCTACATAGCTTTCTACACGAACAGCACACTGAACTGGGGCATGGGTGCAGCGCTTTCGCTGCAACTGCTGATGATCCTCGTCCTGTTTGCGTTGCTGTTCTGGACGGCGTCCGTCCTCTTCCGCCGCAAGGCGCATGTCGCATGAGCGCCGACCGCTTCCGGAAGTGGCTGATGTATGCCTATGCGGCGACGTTGCTGGCGTTCATCATCCTACCCCTGCTGATCGTGATCCCTATGTCGCTGACCTCGAGCAATTCGCTGGCATTTCCGACGCCGGGCTGGTCGCTGCGCTGGTATGCCGAACTGTGGGTCGACCAGCGTTGGCCGAACGCGCTGTGGAACTCGATCGTCATCGGGATATCCACCACGGTTCTGGCGTTGCTGCTCGGCATACCTGCGGCGATCGGACTCGCCTGGGGCAATTTTGCCGGCAAACGGATCCTCTACGCGGTCATCGCCGCGCCCTTGGTGACGCCGGTTGTCATCGTCGGCGTCGCGGCCTTTTCATTCTTCGCCACACTGGGACTCGTCGGCAACAAGCTATCGATCATTCTGGTGCATACGGCGATGGCCGTGCCTGTGATGCTGACGACTGTCGTCGCCAGCCTTTCGACCTTCGACCGGACATTGGTTCGCGCGGCGGCATCGCTCGGCGCCGGCACCATGCGCACATTCTTCAAGGTAGTGCTGCCGCTGATAGCGCCGGGCGTCATTACAGGGGCCATCATCGCCTTCATCATCTCTTTCGACGAAGTCGTCGTCGCAAGTTTCCTCTCGACAGGCGCGGAGCGAACCTTGCCTCGCATGATATTCTCCGGGGTTCGCGAGTCCATCAGCCCTGCTATCGCGGCCGTCGCTGTGCTGCTGATCGCCTTCTCGGCGACCCTGCTTGGTGTCATCGCCATCCTTCAGAGCCGCTCGCAAACTCTCCGCGCAAGGGCATCGGCATGAGACTGGTTCCATCGGTGCAGCAGTTGGAGACAGAGATGACGGCCTGGCGGCGGCATCTGCATGCCAATCCAGAACTCGGCTTCGAAGAGTTCGAGACGGCGCGTTTCGTGGCGGACAAACTGCGCTCGTGGGGCATCGAGACGATCGAAGGCGTCGGTCGGACAGGCGTCGTGGGTACGCTCAGGGGCAGGCTCGGCGCTGGTCGCGGGCTTGGCATCCGAGCCGACATGGACGCCCTGCCGATGACCGAGGCGCGGCCGCTGCCGCATGCGTCCCGCATTCCCGGGAGGATGCATGGCTGCGGCCATGACGGTCACACGACGATGCTGCTCGGCGCAGCCTCGGCGCTTGCCCGCTCGCCCGACTTCGCCGGCACCGTGCATTTCATTTTCCAGCCGGCCGAGGAGGGCCGAGGTGGGGCACTCGCCATGCTGAATGAGGGCCTTTTCGAGCGTTTCCCCTGCGATGAAGTCTACGCGCTGCACAATTGCGAACGGCCGCTGGGCGAGATCGCCGTCCACCATGAGACGGTGGCAGCGGCGGCCGATCGCTTCGAGATCGTCGTGCATGGAAGGGGCGGCCATGCGGCGATGCCGCATCTTGCGATCAATCCACTTCCCAGCGCCGCGCGCATCCTGCTGGCGATAGAAGCCCTGCCCGGACGCCTGACCGATGTGCACTCTCCGGCAATCGTCACCGTTGGCGGCCTGCGCGCCGGCGAAGCCTTCAACACCATCCCCGATGCGGCGTTTCTGACCGGCACCGTGCGCACCTTCGACCATCAGGTTCAAAAGACGCTGGAGACGGCAATCCGCCGCATCGCGAAAAACGAGGCTGAAGCTTTTGGCGCCAGCGTCGATATTCGCTACGAAACGCCCTTCGCGCCGACGATCAACACTCCGGCGCAAGCCGACGCGATGATCGCGATTGCGAACGAGGTGATGGGCTCGGAACGTCTCGTCGTCGATCCGCCTCCCGAGATGGGTTCTGAAGATTTCTGCTACATGTTGGAACAGCGGCCGGGCTGCTATTTCTTGCTTGGCCAGGCGGACGACGCGCACCAGGCCGCCGCGCACGACACCAATTACGATTTCAACGACGCTATCCTGCCGATGGGCGCCAGTCTTTGGGTCAGGCTGGTGGAGCGCCGCCTGTCCGCGGCAGGCGCATCGTGATGCAGTTGCCGGAAAAAGACATCCGCTGGCGGAGCCATTGGCTGCGGCAGGCATTGCCCGAGGACCCGGACCTTGCGCCTCCGCTCGAAGAGACAACGCAGGCCGACATCTGCATCGTTGGCGGCGGGTATCTCGGACTGTGGACCGCCATTCGCCTCAAGCAGCACAATCCAGGCTTCGATGTTGTCATTGTAGAGCGCGACATTTGTGGTGGTGGCCCGAGCGGCCGCAATTCCGGAATGGTGCTTTCGGCATGGACCAAATACAGCGCGCTTGCCGCGCTGCGCGACGGAAACGACGCGCTTTCGATCATCAAGGCATCCGAAGCCGCGATCGGCGGCATCGAGGCTTTCTGCAAGGCAGAGGCAATCGACGCCTGGTTCGATCGCATCGGCTGGATCTGGGGCGCTACGTGCGAAGCACAGCTTGGCGCCTGGGACGACGCGTTAAACAAGCTGGCAGCGCATGGCTACGTTCCGGCGCGGCGAGTTTCGCGCCCTGAGATCGCGGCGATGGCCGGTACGACGAGCCACCTTGGCGGTGCGTTCGACGCTTCGTCGGCAACTGTGCATCCAGGGTTCCTGGTGCGCGGCCTGCGTCGTGCAGCGCTGAACCGCGGCGTTCGGATCTATGAAAAGTCGCCGATGAAGCGGTTTTCACGACGTGGCAAGCTCACGGTGGAAACGGCGAAAGGAACTGTGTCCTGCGGCAAGGTCGTGCTTGCCATGAATGCCTGGTCCGGCGCGATTCCGGAACTGGCCCCTGCGATCTTCAACATCTCCAGCGACGACGCCATGTCACAGCCCATTCCAGACCTTCTCGACAAGGTCGGCTACCGCCGGGCGCCGCTGATGATCGATTCCCGCGTCTTCGTTGGCGGTTGGTCTCCGACGCGCGATGGTCGGCTGTCCGTCGGCGTCAGCGGTGGCGTCATTGGCTTCGGCGGCATCGTCGACCAGCGTTTCCATGGCCTGTCGCCACGGGTCGCCGAAATGCGTCGCGCGCTGCGGGATGGCCACCCAGCGCTCGCCGATTTCCCGCTCGAGACATCGTGGAACGGCCCGATCGACCGGACGGTCAGCGGCGTGCCGCTGTTCGGCGCTTTGCCCGCTAACCGCGATGTCGTCTACGGCTACGGCTTTTCCGGCAATGGCACGACAATGGCTTATATCGGCGGCGAGATCCTCACCGGCCTGCTGACTGACGGCGAATCGGAACTGACGCATTCGGCGCTGGTGCGTCCGGTGGCGCGCGGTTTCCCGCCCGAACCCTTTCGCTTCGTCGGTGCGCATTTCGTCCGTGGCGCGGTGCGTCGGCGCGACGATCTCGAACATGCCGGGCGCAAGCTGGATCCGGTGACGAGATGGCTCGCCGGGATGGCTCCGTCCGGCGTCACTCCCTCCAAAGCCAATCTTCGCGCAAAGAAAGGATGACGATGTCCAAGGCCAAGATTTTCAAGCACAGCGAGTTGACTCTGAAGCCATCAGTCACGCCGACCGGAACGTCGTCGATCGCGCGCGTGATCAATGCCGAGATCAGCCGGACCATGGGCGGTGGCATCGAGTATCTGGAGAACGCCTCGATCGACTGGACCGTGACCTATGACGAGGTGCTGTTCATCCATGAAGGCACGCTGACGATCGAACTGGATGACGGCCGCCACGAATGCCGCCCTGGCGACATCGTCTGGCTGCCCAATGGCACGCATCTGAAATACATCGCAACCGAACGCACCGGCTATTTTTACTGCCTGTACCCGTACGACTGGGCCGCGCGGCAAGGGACGTTAGAACCTTGAAAGTGACAGGCATATCATAGGTTGGCTTTTTACGGCGCCGATCCGCCTGGCAGACGGCGGATTGTCATTATAGCAACATGCATATTAGCTATTCCTTGACAATCTGCCTGGGCTCTGGTTTCCTGATTTAACGGGTGTTTAACCAAGTTCGTTGCGTTTTTTACGGACGGTGTTCGCATGTCGACGTTGGTCGTGGCGGACCCGCGAGGGGTATATCTCGCCGGTCTGGAATGGGTTTTGCAGAAGGCTGGACACGATGTTGTCGCCCAGTGCCGCCGCCCTGTGGACGTTCTCGCTCATGTGGAGCGCCATCAGCCTGATATCGTCATCGTGGGCGTGGATCTCGCGGACCAGCAAACATCAGGTCTCTCCTCACGGCTGAAGGCCGGCAACAGCGCTCTCGGCATCATCTTCATCGTGCAGCCAACCGGCAGGCTCGATGTCAAGGAGATACAGACGCTCGACGTCGACGGCCTGTTTCTGGACGGCATCAGCCACCGCTTTCTCATCGAATGCGTGAATGCGGTGGCAACAGGCAAGAAGTGGATCGACAACAAGATCGTCCAGCAGCTGCTGATGCCCGGATCGCAGCCGCAGCCAATGTCCAGGCTGACCGGGCGGGAGACCGAAATCGCCGATCTCGTCTCGCGCGGGTTGCGCAACAAGACCATCGCGCAGCGGCTGCATTTATCCGAAGGCACGGTGAAGATGCACCTGCATCACGTCTACGAGAAGCTGCACCTCGGCGGCCGGGCGGAACTTGCCTGGATGACGCACGGCAAAGGCTCCGGGCGTCCAGGAACGGGCCGAACCGGCCTGCTCTGAACACTCTCCACTCGCACCGACATTGTACGCACGGCAACGGCCGGAGAGCCGTCTGACGGCATCCGGCTCGTGCCTGCGCGACCTCCCGCAGCGCCCGCCAGCCTGATCTATCGAAGGATATATATCGTTCGATCAGGCGCGGACATTGACCGCAATACTATCCAAGCGGGAATGGACGCGCCCTCTGCGCCGGCGGCACAATGAAGTTGGAGGGGCGCATTTCAGTATGCGACCGGATGCACTGGGGTAGGTGCATCTTCGGCGTTTGGGGGCTGCATCCCTTTTCCAGAAAGCATTTTGAACCAAGGAGAATCTCCATGGCACTCGACATCGTAGCTCAAGACATCATCATCGACGAGACCATCGGTTTTACGGACGATGATATTAACCCGGCCATTCCGCCGTACGACACCAATACCACGGTGCAATATCTCCTGGGTCTCGACGACGCGGGCGGGCTGGCTTCACCGCAGGTCGCCTTCCAGGCCAACTTCGTGGAGGCCTCGGCGACCTCAGGGGAAACCATCACCTCGGTCGTTCTCACGCAGAACGACTCGGGAACTCCATTTTCCACCACCGTTGGCGTGTACAGCGGCATTCAGACAGTTGACGGCAAATATGTCTGGCTGTTCCAGGACCAAACGCATCCAAACGTCGTGATCGGCGTTATCGGTACCTCTGCCAGTATCGCACCTGCTGCGAACGGCCCGCTCGCCTTCTCGTTTGGGCTGGTCAGCACGAGCAATACCAATGCGGACCTGTACCTGGTCCAGTACGTGGCGTTGATGAATCCGGATCCTGACAAGGCGGACGTCGATCTAATCGATCTGAGCGGCAAGGTGTATGCCTCGGTCACGGGAACCTCCGTGCTCAATTTCAGCCAGCTTGGTGACGCCCCTCCTGGACACAACAAGTGGTATATCCTGGACGCCGATGTTGCGAGCACGCAGAAGATTCTCGTCACGGCGCACGACAATGGCGTGCAAGCTGAAGTCAACGTCAGCACGCAAGGCCTGGGTGTCTCATCTCAAGACGTGCGCTTTGGCCGTGACCTTCAGATCGACCTGATCAATGGCGGCACCCAGAGCGCGGGTAAGAACTTTACCAATACGCCCACCGCGCCAGACTACGGCACCCACATCGAGACCGTCTCCAGCGCGGGTTTCTCGATTTCACAGTCCACGCCGACCAACACCAAGGCCGACATCGAGATCCACGCCTATAATGAAGCCGGCAACGAAGAGGGCGCTGCGTTCCCCGGTGATGCCCTCGGTACGGAGATCAATATCACCGGCGTGACGTTCAAACTGAACGGCGTCACGATGACTGCCGCACAACTCGGCATCACGGTCGATCTCACCGGCACTGGAGCGATCCTACAGGATGTCGGCGAGGGCGTGACGGTCGATTTCACGACCGCGGGTGGGGTTGGCGGAACCTTTGATCGCTTCACCATCAAGAATATCGACACCGAGAAAGACTATTTCGATGTCAAGGAAGTCCACTTTGCTGGCAACGTAGCCAACGCCTATAACGAAGAGGTCGGCTCCTTCATCAACTTCGATGACGACGGGCCTAGCATTTCGACAACGGGTATTGTGCCGGACCTCACGGTAGACGAATCCAATTTTGCCGGAAACGACTCGCACAGCTTCGCCGGTAACTTCGCACCCGTTCCCGGTGCAGACGGCGATGACGTTGCCTACGCACTTAGCATCGGCAACGTTGACAGCGGCCTCGTCGACACGCTGACCAGTACCCCGGTCACGCTGTCAGTCGTCGGCGGTGTCGTCATCGGTGAAAACGGTAATGGCGACGAAGTATTCCGCGTCAGCGTGGATGCCGCCACCGGTGTCGTGACTCTCGACCAGTCCCGCTCGGTTGTTCACTCGGATCATACCAGCGCCGATGAGAGCGTATCGCTGGCAGCCGGCATCATTGTCCTGATGGCGACCATCACGGATGGCGATGGTGATACTGCCGCCGCGCCGCTGGAAATCGGTGACCATCTGATCTTCAAGGACGACGGCCCGAGCATCACGGCCGATGGCACAGAGCCGACGATCACGGTCGACGAGTCCAGCTTGGGTGACAATAGCGCGAGCTTCTCGGCGGCGTTCACCTCGAATGCCGGTGCCGATGGCGACGCCATCAGCTATGTGCTTGACATCAACCAGGTCACCAACGATAGCGGCCTAACCGACACCTTAACCGGTGAGGCGGTCCTCCTCTCGGTCAATGGCGCCGGTGCCGTGGAAGGCCGCACCGCCGGCACCGGCGACCTCGTGTTCACGGTCAGCGTCAGCGCCGCCGGCCTTGTGACACTCGATCAGGCGCGTTCTGTCATACACTCGCCCGACAGCGGACCGGATCAGGCAACGACGTTGGCGTCCGATGATCTCGTCACTTTGACGGCGACCATCACCGACGGTGACGGCGATCAAGACGACGACACTGTCAACATTGGCACTAGCCTCATCTTCAAGGACGATGCTCCGACGATCACGGTGCCGTTCGACGGTGATGCATCCGGTGGTGGTAGCGATGGTACCCACGAAACCCTGGCCAACGCGGCCGGCGCAACGGCTTCCGGTGCTTTCGGCTACGACATCGGGGCGGATGCTCGCCCGGATTTGTACTACGACGCCACGCACTCTGACTTTGTCGATAGCAATGGCGACCCGCTTGATGGCGTCCAAATTGCACTCACCGGCACGATCACCGGCGGAGGCGGAGGCAATCTCATCACCTCGAACGTCACGCTCGCGTCAGAGGACTCTCATTTGGCGACGTTCAACTTCACCTTCACCTATGACAAGGACCCAGCGGATGACGTCCAGACCGGCACCGCGGACGGCACCCTCCTCTTCAACAAGGATGACGGCACTTATACCATCACCCTGGCCGACCCGCTCGAAGGCTTCAGCTTCGACGTGCTGCACACCAATGAGTTGTTGGCCAAGGCGCCCATCGGCAACACAGGACACCCGCTGATCGTCGCCGAGCAACTGACGCCTGACGGCGATCCGAATCCGTTCTTCGTGCAGTTCACCGCAAACTCGACAACCAACTCCATCAAGTTCGGCTTCAACTCGACCGGCGACGGAGCGGCGATCGGTGACACCACGTTCAACAACGCCGGTGCCACCCACGATATGATCACCAACGTCCACGAAGACTGGGTGTCTGCAACCCAGGCGACGAACGGGGTCGCCGGCGACACAATCCAGAAGGGTGAAGCTCTGACCTTGCGGTTCTTCGACGAGAACATTTTGGGCGATGTGAACCCGAAGGCGCCCAATGGTGGTACTGAGCAGCTTGACCCGACCGCGAGCGCCAGTGGCGTCGTCATCAAGTTCGACGGCATCGGCAACAGCGAGGACCTGGTCCTGATCCTCGATCTCAAAGATGCCAACGGCAATGAGATCACAAGGGCGGTCAATGTAGAGAATTCGGACCTGATCAAGGGCAACGCCAATGTCCCCTTCCCATACAACACCGAGTTCACGCTCGATAACAACGATGCCCTCCTGATCTTGGAGAGCAACGACTACAATGATGGCACCGAGACGTTCCAGATACAGGGCGTGCAGATCATGCAGAGCGCCAATGGGCTGACGGGTGACGCCATAAACCTGAATGGAGCCATCGGAGCGGGCGGTGACAGCAATGCCACCTCTGGTCTATCGGCTTGGGACACGACCGATAACGATGTTCTGAAGATCGTGGACATCGGGTTTGTGCAGCAGACCAGTGGGACTGTCGATGCCAGCCTCGACTTCGCCTTCAATGTGGCGGACGCGGACGGGGACCTGACCCCGATTCTGCCCGAGCAGTCGCACATACTTGTCGACGTCGCCTGACACTTGACCAGTGGGGGCAGCTGCTGCTGCCCCCTGCAATCCCTCGCACGGGATGTCATTCCGCACACCAGAGAAATAACGATGAAAACCAAGCAACAGCCCCCTGCCCTGCAGGTGGTGATGAAAGAGGCAAGACGCGCCATCCGGCCGCTGATCTGGTTCAGCGGCGGCATCAACGTGCTGATGCTGACCGGGGCGCTTTACATGCTCCAGGTTTACCACCGCGTGTTGTCTAGCCACAGCCTGGAAACGCTGGTGATGCTGTCGCTGATGGCGGTCGGCGCACTCGCGACGATGGCTGGGCTGGAGGTGGTGCGCGGGCGTCTTCTGGCCAAGGTCGGTTCCTGGATGAACGCGCGCTTGGGACCGGTTCTGCTGACCGCATCGGTGGAATACGCCGCGTCGGCGCCTGGCCAGGCCAACGCCCGTCCGCTGCGCGATCTGGACCAGGTGCGGAATTTCTTCACCAGCCCGAGCGTCTTCCCGATCCTCGACGCGCCTTGGGCGCCGCTGTTTTTCGCTGCCATTTTTGTCATGCACCCATGGCTTGGATGGCTGGCGCTCGGCGGCGGGATCGTCCTGTTCGCTTTGGCGCTGCTCAACGAATACGTCACGCGAAAGCCCTTGACCGAGGCTGCGGGTGCGCAGTCGCGGGCATATGTGCAGGCCGAGGCTGCAATCCGCAACGCCGAGGTCGTCCAGGCCATGGGTATGCTGAAGCCCCTGTTGGAGGGCTGGAAGGCACAGCAGGACGAGGCGAACAAAGGACATGTTCTTGCCGCCAACCGGGGTGGGGCCATCGCGGCTATCGCGCGTTGTCACCGGCTGGCCCTGCAAATGGCGATACTCGGCCTCGGCGCCTATCTGGTACTTCGCAACGAGGCCTCGCCCGGTATCATGATCTCCGCCTCGATCCTGATGGGCCGCGCATTGTCACCGGTCGAGCAAGCCATCGGCACATGGAAGGCGACGCTCGGAGCGCGTGCCGCCTATCGGCGTCTCACCGCTGTCGCCGGACAGCACCGGGAATCCACACCGGTTCTGCCGCTACCACGACCGAAAGGCAGGTTCGAGGCCGAGAACCTTGTGCTTGCCCGACAGGGTGGCGAACATATCCTGAAAGGCATCAACTTCCGCCTCGAGCCGGGTGAAGCGATGGCGTTGATCGGTCCGAGCGGGGCTGGCAAGACGAGCCTGGCGCGCATACTCGCCGGTGCCTGGCGCCCGTCCGCGGGGCGCGCCTTGCTGGACGGAACGGATGTTGCCCAATGGGCGGCGGAAGACCGTGGCCGTCATGTCGGCTACCTACCGCAGGACATCGAACTCTTCGCCGGCACCGTGTCCGAAAATATTTGCCGCTTCGCGACGCTCAACCCGGCGGTCTTCAACAAGGTGGTCGAGGCCGCGCAGTTGGCAGGAGTCCACGAACTGATCAAGGGACTGCCGAAGGGTTACGCCACCGAGATCGGCGAATCCGGCGCCGTCCTGTCAGGCGGGCAGCGCCAGCGCATCGGGCTGGCGCGGGCACTCTACGGCGACCCCGCGCTGCTTATCCTCGACGAACCCAATTCCAACCTCGACAGAGAGGGCGAGGAGGCATTGATTGCTGCTCTCGGCGTGGCCAAGGCCACGAACACAACCGTTATCCTGATCGCGCACCGCCCCAACCTTTTGGACAAGATAGACAAGATACTGGTGCTCAACAGAGGTCAGCAAGATCTCTTCGGGCCGCGCGACCATGTCTTCAACGAACTCGCCAATCGCGCCAGCAAGGTGGCCCATCTGCCCAAAGCGGCCCAGTTGCCTACCCTCGAAATGGTCAAGGAAATCAAAGAGGTCAAGGAAGCATGAGCCGCCCCCCGCAATTGAACGTCGTGCCGCTGCCCCTCCCCCCACCCTCCCTCCTGGAACCGGTACCCCTGCGTCTGGGAGGCGTGAAATTCACCGGGTTCGCGATCATGTTCCTGTTCTTCGGCGTAGCCGGGGGTTGGGCGGCGCTGGCACCGTTGGACAGCGCCGCTGTGGCGCCGGGCGTTATCAAGGTCGCCGGCGACCGCAAGCTCATCCAGCACCTCGAGGGCGGCATCATCGCGGAGTTGAACGCCGCCAACGGGGATATCGTCAAGGCCGGCAATATCCTCATCCGGCTCGACGACACGCAGGCAAAGGCGCAGCTCGACCTGATCCAGAACCGGATAGCAACGCGTGAGGCGCTGGCCGCGCGTCTCAGGGCCGAGCGTGACGGCAAGACTGGGATAGAGTTCAATCCGGCGTTGCTCGCAAACCCCGCCACCGCCGTGAAGGACGCGGTGGCAGCACAGCGTGACGTGTTTGCCGCGAAGCACCACAATCTGAAGGACGAGCGGGAAATTCTCGGCCAGCGCCGTCACCAGGTCGAGGAAGAGATAACGGGACTGGAGCAGCTTGTCGTCACCGAAGACAAACAGATCGAGGCAATCGAGGATGAAAGCAAAGACCTTGAGGGGCTGCTCAAGAAAGGGCTGACCACCCGCGAACGGAACCTGTTGCTCAGACGCCAACAGCGGGAGATCGAGGGGGAGCGCGCTACCAACATTGCCGCAATCGCCCGTGCCGGAAGCGCCATGGCCGAGATCGACATGCAGATCCTGAACCTCAACACAGTGCGGCTGAACCAGGCCGTCGATGAGTTGAGCAAGGTCGAGGCGGAGTTGTTCGACCTCGGACAGCAGGAGCGTTCCGCCAAGGACGTGCTTAGCCGTACCAACGTCGTCGCGCCCGTTGACGGCATTGTCATGGACCTGAAGGTCCATACGGCGGGCGGTGTCGTGAAACCCGGCGAGACATTGATGACGATCGTGCCTCTCGGACAACAACTCGTGGTCGAGGCTATGGTCAAGCCTGAGGATGTCGAGACGATCGCACCCGGACAGCCCGCGCGCGTCAGCTTCCCGGCCTTCGCCCGCTACAACCTGCCGCCACTCGAAGGTGTCGTGGAGATCGTGTCGGCTGACCGCATGGTTGAGGAGCGCAGCGGGGCACCGTATTTCGCCGCGACCGTTTTGATCGACAAGAGCGAACTCGGCAAGCTGGAGGGCCGCAAGCTACTGCCCGGCATGTCGAGCGAGACGATGATCCGGACAGGTGCCCGCACCGTGCTCTCTTATCTCGCCGAGCCGATCACGCAGAACTTCCGCCGGGCCATGCGGGAAAAATAACCGTAGGCCGCTGAACCGGATTCAGGAAAGCAACATTCGCCCGGCCGTGATCGCCAGGAAGAACGCAAAGGCAAGTTTCAGGTAGCGCGGGTTGAGCGCGTGGGCGAGCTTGGCGCCCAAGGGTGCGAACAGAAAGCTCATGGGCGCTATGATGGCAACCGCCGGCAAGCTGACATAGCCCAGGCTGAGCGGAGGCCTGCCTGCAATTGCGAGACCCGACCAGATGAAGCCGGCCACCGCTGGAAGCGCGATAAGCAGGCCAAGCGCCGACGATGTGCCGACGGCCCGGTGCACCGGAAAGGAAAAACTGGAAAGCGTCGGCACCGAGAGTGTGCCGCCGCCAATTCCCATGAGCGAAGAGACAAAGCCGATCACAGCAGCGATCGCGCGGTTGATCCAGCCGCTTTGCGGCAGGTGATCGGAGATCACGAGGTGCTTCGGCAACGCCATGTTGACGGCCACCAGCAGGCCGACGACGCCGAAGACCAGCCGCAAGCCGGCGCCCGGGATGAATTTCGACATGATGCCGCCGACCAGGGCACTGACGAAAATCGCCGGTCCCCAAAGATTGAGCAGAGGCCGATCGACATTGCCGCGCCTGTTGTGTGACCGCATCGACGAGATCGAGGTGGGGATAATGACCGCAAGCGATGTCGCGACCGCCAGATGGCTGATCACAGCAGGCGAAAAGTGGAACAGGCTAAGCACCCAGAACAGCACCGGGACGATGACGATGCCGCCGCCGACCCCCAGCAGACCGGCGAGCACGCCGGAGGCAATTCCGGTCATGGCCAGACCGGCGATCAGCATTGCAATCGTCAGCCCGTCGAAAACCGACGTGTCGAATCCGAAGTCCACTATGATTTTTCCTTGATTGGCTATTTGCGGCACGGCCTTGCGGGCACGGCCGCGCTCATCCGCTGTTGCGACCCAAAATGCAGGTCGCCCAGAAGGGTCGTAGCGTTTTTGGGATGCGCTTTGGCTAGTGGCGCACCATCCCCGCGTCGACATTGAGCGTCTGGCCCGTGATCCAGCGCGCATCGTCGGAGGCCAGGAACGAGACCACATCGGCGATATGTTCCGGCTGCCCCTTTCCTTTCATCGCCTGAAGCATCTCGACGAAGCCGAACGCCTCATTGTGCGGGCTAGCCTTGACACCGTCGCTCTCGATCAGGCCGGGCGTCACCGCATTGGCGGTGATGTTGTATTTGCCGAGTTCTGTGGCGAGCGCCCTGGTGAAGCCGATGACGCCGCCCTTGGCCGCGACATAGGCCGCCATGTTCGGCGTGCCGGCAAAGAAGGTGTTGGATGCGATGCTGATCACCCGCCCGGCCTTCCCCGCCGCACGCATCTGGTCCGTACCGGCGCGGCTGACAATGAAGGTGCCGGTCAAATTGACGTCGATGATCTTGCGCCAATGGTCGAGATCGACATCGTCCCAGGCGACGAACGGCACGATGCTGGCATTGTTGACCAGAATATCGATGCCCCCGGTCAGGGCCTGGATTTCGGCGAAGAGTGCCTTGACGGATGCCGGATCGGAAATGTCGGCGGCGATCGCCCTCGCCTTTCCGCCTATCGCCGCGGCCGCCGCCCCGGCGCCTTCGGCATTGATGTCGCTGACGATGACGGTTGCCCCGTCCGCGGCAAGCCGCGCTGCGATCGCCTTGCCGATACCCTGCGCGGCGCCTGTAACCAGGGCCGTCTTTCCCGCAAGCCGTTCAGTCATGAAAATGCTCCCTCAATCCGTGATCTGATGATGTCTGTTCAGGCGTCGGCGTCGATCACGGCCAGCGCCGCATCGATGCCTTTGCCGATCGCCAGTTTCTGGCCGGCCGCGTTCATGGCCCCGCCAAGTGCCGTCAGCGCCGCGATCGCGTAGATCGGCTGCGCGGTCGGTCCCATATGGCCGATGCGTGTCAGCTTCCCCAAGGTCTCGCCGCGGCCAGACGAAAACACCACGCCGTAGCGGGCACGCGCGGCCTGGCGAAGCGCCTTCTCGTCGACACCTTCGGGCGTGCGGACGGCGGTCGTGGTCGGCGACGCGATGCTGTCGCTGGCGGCCCAGATCGATAGGCCCATCGCGGCGACACCCGCGCGCATGGCCTTGGCGGTGAGCGCGTGGCGCGCCCACACCGCCTCCGGTCCCTCATTGAGATAGAGGTCGAGCGCGACATCGAGCCCGTTGATCTCCGAGACCGACGGCGTGAACGGAAACGGCTTGTCCCTCAACCACGCATGCTCCCAGTCAACGATGCTCAGCATCGACGCGCGGGGGGCCGCCTCGTTGCCCTTCATCTTGGCCCAGGCCCGCTCGCTGACGCCCATCATCGTCAGGCCGGGAGGCGCGCCCAGGCATTTGTTCGGGCCGGTGACATAGATATCGGCCTTGCAATCCTCGGGATGCGTCTTCATGCCGCCAAAGGACGAGACGGCGTCGACGATGAGATAGCCGCCATGCGCCGAGACCAGCGCGCCGATGGCGTCGATCGGGTTGATGGTGCCGGACGGCGTGTCGTGGTGGCAGACGGAAACGACGGTGATCTCCGGATGTGCCTTCAGCATTGCCTCGACCGCCTGCGGATCGATCGCCTCGTTGTACGGCACCTCGATCTCGAGCAGATGTGGCGAATAGCGCTTCGCCCAATAGCCAAAGCCCTTGCCGTAGACTCCCGAGGCAAGGTTGAGCACGACATCGTCCGGCGTGATCAGCGAGGCCGCGGCGGCCTCCAGGCCAAGCACCGGCTCGCCATGCAGGATGACCGGCTTGTTCGACAGCCGCATCGCCTTCTGCGCCTTGTCGACCACACCCTCGTAGAAGAGCTGGAACGCCGGGTCGTAGTCGTAGAGCACCGTGCGGCCGAGGCCGCGTAGCACTTCAGGATAGGCGTTCACCGGCCCCGCGGTCAGGGTGATGACCGGATCAGCGTGTTCGAGATAGCGCATCGTCTTGTCTCCCGATTGGCGGCGGTCAGCCGTAGAATTGCGTGCCGGTCCTGTAGGTCTTGAAGTTGTCCATGTCGTGCGAGTACATCAGCTCGGCGCCATGGTCCTCGGCGAGCTTCCTCACCTTGCGCATCGAATTGACGCCCGCCACCGGGTCGATGTGGAAGGCCGCCTGGCACAGCATTTCAAGGCTCTTTTGCGTATAGGCCGCGTCGATCGTGAACATGATCGGCTTGCGCTTGGGAAACTCCACCAGCAGGCTGTAATGGCCGATCGAATGACCGGGCGTCGAGATCAGCCGGACACCCTTGGCAAGCTCGACGTCGCCATCGACGCCTTCGAAGGTCGAATTCGCCCGTGTCGTTCCCGCAAGCAATTGTGCGGTCGCGCCACGCGCTTCGGCAGCCTCCGCCGAAAAGCTCAGGTCGGAATAGCCGAGATGTTCGAAGGGCTCGGGATTGCAGGCCTGCGGCACCTCGGTCCGATGACAGATCTTCTTGGCATGCGGAAAATACTTGTTGCCGCCGCAATGATCGAAGTGGAAATGCGAGTTGACGACGACGTCGATGTCCTTCGGCTCAAGGCCGAGCAGCGCCAGGGCGCCGGGGATGGTCTGGTGCTTTTCCTGGATCGGCTTTTCGAACGGCAGCACCTTCATCACGTGGTCGTAGTCGTAGCCGGTGTCGATGAGGAACCGACCCTCGGCATGCTCGATCAGGATCGAATAGACGGGGAAGCGCACTTCACCGCCAGGGCCGCGATTCCAGAACACATGATAGCCGTCGAGAACGAGCGAGCCGCCGTCGAGCAGGTAGACCTTGGTATCCGACATTCTTGCCTCCTTTATTGGCGCGGGTCCCGTCCGCGCATGAATTGTGCTCAGCGCGCGCCGCGCTCGTATGGAATGCCGAGCGCCGCCGGCAGGCTCGCGCGCCGGCCGAACAGCACCAGCATGATCATCACCGCCAGGAACGGCAGCATCTGGATGATGTCGGTCGGTATGTTGATGCCGGCCACCTGCATGGCCGTCGTCAGCGACAGGCAGACGCCGAACAGCAACGCGCCGAACAGCACCCAGATCGGGCGACCGCGCGCCAGCATGGCCAGCACGATGCCGAGAAAGCCCGCGCCATTGGTGATGAACGGAATGAACAGCCCAGCCCCGACATTGGCGAGATAGGCGCCGCCGAGCCCAGCCAGCGCTCCGGTCGTCAACACGGCGATGGTGCGGGTCCGCACGACATCGATGCCGGCGACATCGAGCGCGGCCGGCTTGTCGCCTGCCGCCTGCAAATTGAGGCCGAGTTGCGTGCGCCGATAGAGGTAGCTCATGCCGAAAACCAGCGCGACCGCCAGATAGACGATCAGATGATGCTTGAAGAATGCAGGCCCGATGACCGGGATGCCCGAAAGCAGCGGAATGACGGTAGCATCCGCCGCGGGCAGGCGCGGGTAGCTGCGTGAGAACTGGAAATGGTGGAGCAGTGCCGTCAGGCCCTCGAGCCCCAAGGTCAGCGCGATGCCGATGACGATCTGGTTCAGCCCGATGCGCACGCAAAGCAGCGCCATGACAAGCGCCACCGCGGCGCCGCCAGCGGCACCGGTGAGAAAGCCCAGCCACAGCGACCCCGAATAGAAAGCGCCGACAAAGCCGAGATAGGCGCCGGCCAGCATCATCCCTTCGATGCCGATATTGAGCACGCCCGCCTTCTCGGAGATCTGCTCGCCGAGCCCGGCAAGCAGCAGCGGGATCGCCGCGGTGACGGCGCCGAACAGGAGCGCGCTGAGAAAGACTTCGCTGAACAGCCCGGTCATGCCCTAGGCCCTCCGCGACTGGTTGTATCGGTGATCGAAATATTCGGCGAGCGCGAGCACGATCAGCACGATGGAAACCAGCACCAGCGTGAAATGATTGGGCACGCCGAGCCGGCGCGCCGCGCTCTCGCCGCCGATCGAAAGCACCGAGAGCAGGAACACGAAACCAATGGCTGCAAAGCCGTTCATGCGGGCGAGAAAGACAGCGGGTATCACCGCAAGCCCGTAGGCGGGATTCCAGTCGGCGCGAACATTGCCCTGGACGCCGATGATGTCGACAGCGCCGGCAAGTCCGGCCAGCCCGGCGGAAATGGCGAAGACGGCAACGGTCAGGCCGGGAACGCCGAGCCCCGAGTGAACCGCCGCGCGTGGATTGGCGCCGACGATCCTCAGCTTCAGCCCGAACGCCGTGCGCGTCATCACCAGATGCACGATGACGATCGCCGCCAGCCCAAGCAGCAGGCCACTGGTGATGGTCGTTTCGAACAGGCGCGGCAGCCGGCCCTCCACCGGCAGCGTGCGCGTCTGCGGCACGGTCGTTCCCGGATCGCGAAATGCCAGCTTGACCAGCACATTGGCGAGCGAAGTGCCGAGGAACGTCATCATCAGCGTGGTGATGATCTCGTTGACGCCCTGATAGGCACGCAGCAGGGCCGGCACCAGCGACCAGATCATCGCCACCACCATGGCGACGAGGAACGAGCAGAACAGCGCCAGCCAAGCTGGCATGATCTGCACGAACACGGGAGCGCTGGCAGCCGCCGTCACCGCGCCAAGCAGGAACTGCCCGTCGCCGCCGAGATTCCACATGCCGGCGCGAAAGGCCACGATCAGGCCGGCGGCAAGAAACAGCAGCGGCGCCATGCGCGTCAGCGTCTGCTGGATGCCGAGCGGCGAGAACAGTCCCTTCTCCAGCACGAAGCCATAATAGGCGAGCGGGTCGACGCCGACGGCAAGCAGGATACAGCCGGCTATGACGAGAGCGATGAGGATCGGGCCGAGCGTCATCAGCAGCCGATGCAGGATGTCGCGGCGCGTCGCCGCCCCGCTCGTGGCATCGAGTGCGGTAGCACTGACCGTGGGGGCGGTGTCGATGCTCATGCGGCAAGTCCGATCATCAGGCGACCGACCTTGGTGCGGGCGTCGTCTACGTTCTCGACGGTGCCTACCAAAGCTCCGTCGGCGATGACGGCGATACGGTCGCACATGCCAAGCAATTCCTCGAGGTCGGTGGAGATCAGCAGCACGGCGAGGCCACGCGCCGCCGTGTCGCGGATGCGCTGGCGCGACGCCAATGTGTTGGCGAGATCGAGCCCATAGGTCGGCTTGTTGAAGATCACCACCTTGGCGCCCTCAGCCAGTTCTCGCGCCAGAAGCACCTTCTGGATGTTGCCGCCGGACAGCCGCGCGACAGGCGTCTTCAGGCTCGGCGTACGCACGTCATATTCGCGCACGAGCTGGGCGGCGCGCTTGTCGATCTCCGCGCGTTGCTCGACGCCGTTGCGCCAGAACGGGGCCGCGCCGACCTGCTTGAGGAAGAAGTTGATCGACACCGGGAAGGTTCCGACAGTGCCCTCGCCCAGCCTGTCGTCGGTCAGGTAGCGAAGGCCGCGCCGGCGGCGCTCGCCGACGCTCAGCGTCTCGATGGCGGCGCCTTCCAGCCGCACCGAGCCGCCGGCAGCTGTACGCTGGCCGGCCAGCGCTTCCGCCAGCTGCTTCTGGCCGTTGCCGTCGATGCCGGCTATGCCCAGGATCTCGCCCGGGCGGATGTCGAAGGAGATCGACGACAGGCCCGGTGCATTGTCCGTCGGTGCTACCGCCAGATCCGTAACCTGAAGCAGCGGGGCTGCTCCGGCGCGGGCCGTGCGGACAGGACGCTCGACGGCTTCCGGGTCATCCTTCTGCTTGCCGAACATCAATTCCACGATCTCCGAGACGATCTCCTGTTCGCCCAGCGCGTGAAACCGCTCGGGCGGGATCTCGCCGACCTTGCGGCCGAGCTTCAGCACCGAGATGCGGTCACCGAAGGCAGCCGCCTCCTTGAGCTTGTGGGTGATGAAGACGATCGCCAGACCTTGCTCGACGAGGCGGCGCATCAGCGCGCCCAGTTCGTCGATGCCTTTCGGCGTCAGCATGGAGGTGGACTCGTCAAGGATGAGCAGCCGGCTGTTGCGCAGCATCGCGCGCAGGATCTCGACCTGCTGCTGCTCGCCGAGCGACAACTCCGATACCTTGGCTTGAAGCTTGACGGTGATGCCGAGCGTGCCGGTGATCTCGGCGACGCGCGCCGCCAGTTCCCCGGTCCTGGGGCGCTGCCACCACGGCCCGCCAAGCAGAAGGTTCTCCGCCACCGTCAGCGTCGGCACCAGCATCATGTGCTGGAATACGGTGCCGATGCCGAGTGCCAGCGCATGGCGCGGCGACGTGATCGGCGTCGGTTTGCCGTCGACCAGTATGCGTCCTTCGTCCGGCTGCTGCAGGCCGGACAACATGCCGATCAGTGTCGATTTTCCAGCGCCGTTCTCGCCCAGCAGCACATGCACTTCGCCCGGGCGGATCGACAGGTCGACGCTGTCATTGGCAACGATGCCGGGGAACCGTTTGGTCACGCCTTCAAGCGCGACGATGTCGCGCCCGGCAACGGACGATGAAGAAAAACCGCTCATGAAAGCCCAGCACCAAAAAAACGGGAATCGTCCGGAGGGGTGAACGGATCACCCCTCCGGCAGTTGACCGTGATCGCCTTACTGGGCGACGCTGGTCATCAGTGCCCTTACGGCGGCCGCGTCATAGACCGGCTCGACCTTGATCTTGCCGGAAATGACGTCCTCGCGCAGCGCCTGGATTTCCGTCCAGACATTGTCCGGGATCGCAGCGGTCTTCAGCAGCTTGACCGAGTCGTCCTTGAGGCCGATCGTATAGTGTTTGGTGCCGAACGTGTCGGCCTTCAGGTCGGCAATCATTGCCGCATAGACCGGCTCGATGTTCCACACCACCGACGACAGCAGGAAGCCCTTGTCGATCGGTGACTTGTCGCCGATGACGTCGATGAAATAGACCTTGCCGCCATCGGCTGCCTTGGTCGTCTCGACCGCCTGCAGCATGCCGAAGCTCGAACCGTTGCCTTGGCCGAAGATGATGTCGGCACCCGATGCGATCACGCTTTCGGTGACGCGCTTGCCGCCGGCCGCGTCGCTGTAGGCGGCAGGGCCGATCACCGCATAAGTGATCTTGACGTCAGGGTTTTCCGCCTTCACGCCTTGTGCGAACGCCGCCGACTGCGAATTCCACGATGGCGGTTCGCCCGAGACGACGATGCCGACCGACTTGGAACGCGACACCTTGGCGGCGAGACGGCCGGCGAGATAGGCACCCTCGTGGCCGCTCAGCGTGTAGTCGGCGACAAGGCCCTTCTCCAGGCCGGCTGGCGTGTCGACGATCGCCACCGGAACTTTCAATTCCTTGGCGATTTCGGGCGCCGAGGTGTTGTAGCCGCTGGCATGCGCGATCAGCAGGCTGGCGCCGTCGGAGGCAAGTTCCCGCAAGGTCGGACGAACGTCGCCATAGCCGAGACCCTGGGCCACGACCACTTCGACACCTGCGGCTTTGCCCGCCGCCTTGGCAGCGTCGATGCCTTGCTGGTTCCAGCCATAGTCCGTGCCTTCTTCGGGCGTCAGGATGGCGATCGACTTGACCTCGCCGGCAAGCGCGCCGCTCATCAAGACACCGCTCAATATAACTGCACTTACACTGCTCTTGAAAATCTTTAACATGTTACCCTCTCTGTTTTGATTTACCAATCAACATTCTTATTGTTATTGCGCGAAAGCGAGATAGACTGCCTGCGAAATTTATATATGGAGCTCAGGCAAAGTGAAGATCCGTTATGCCCTTCCGGTGATGCTGGCGTTGTCGTCCTTCGCCAACGCGGTTGAGTTGCACCATGTCACCGTCCGCACCGGCACTGACGGGCTCGACATGGTTCCGTTGACGATTTCGAATGCGGGCAGCGAAGGCCTCTCCTGCAACGCCGACTTCGCCCACTGGTATTCAGCCGGGATCGCAACGATCGAGCCGGGCAAGAAGACCCGCGTCGAGCTCTGGTTCGATGCGAAGACCGGCACGTTCACGATCCTCAACGACAAGCGCGAGAACCTGCCCGTCGAGCGGCTGTGGTGCGGTCTGGCGAGCCGGGCATATGCCACCCGCGTGCAGGTCACGCTCGACCGCGCCGATGCGGCGAAAGGCGAGCGTGATGTGTCCTGCGCCATCGCGCAGGACAGCCTGGTCTGCCGGTAGGCGCTCATCGATCTTTCCGTTCGAACACCGCGCGCCCCTTATTCTTTTGCCAGGAATGCGTCGGTGAAGACGTCGTCCGCCGACAGAGCCGCCTTGAGCACGCCCTGGTCCGTCAGCGTCTTTAGGGTCTCCTCCCACTGCGTCTTCGTCATCCAGCCGAGACCGTGTTCCTTGGTGTCGGGGCTGCTGAATGTCGAGGCGATGTCGGCGTTGATCTGCGCCAGCAGCACGTCCTTCTTGTCCGCATAGCCGGGCGCTGCCTTGGCCGTGATCTCGGCGGCCTCTTCCGGATGAGCCACGACATAGTCGAAGGCCTCCCTGTACGCCTTGACGAAGCGGCGCACGACGTCCGGCTTGTCCTTGATCATCGCCTGCGAGGTGAACAGGCCCGAGCCATAGGCTTTCCACCCATGGTCCGCCCCCATCATGATGCTGAGCGAGCCGGGGCCTCCGGCCTTCGCCTCCAGCTCGGGAACCTCCGCGTCGATATAGCCGACGACCGTCTGAACCCGGCCCAGCAGCAGATAGCTTTCATAGGGAGGCGAGACGCTGTTCAGCGTCATGTCCTTTTCGGTCAGGCCATTGGCGGCCAGGAAGCCCTTGAAGAAGATGTAGGTGGAGCCAGCCGGATGAACGCCGATGGTCAGTCCCTTGAGGTCGGACGGCTTGGTGAGCTTCAGCGTCTTGGCCAGCGAAATGATCCCCAGCGGCGAGTGCTGATTGACGGCCGCCAGCGCCACGACCGGGACATTCTGCGACCGTGCGACGGCAAGCGTGGGAAGATCGCCGAAGCCGAAATCCGCGTTCTCATTGCCCACCAGCCGCATCGCGTCCGGCGAGCCGGACCCCTTGCGGATCTCGGCCACATCGATGTCGTTCTTGGCGAAGAAGCCTTTTTCCTTGCCGACGAAAAACATGGCGTGATTGCCGCGCACCACCCAGTCGAGCTGAACGTTGACCTTGTCCGCCGCCAGAGCAGCGTTGGAAAAACCGAGTGCTGCAACAAACGCCGCGAAGGTAGCGGCCTTGATAAGTGAGCGTCTCAGCATTTTTTGTTCCCTTTTATGAATTTGGTTGATCGAGCGGACCTAGGACTGGCTGAATTTCGGCGCCCACGGCACCACGATGCGTTCGAGGATTTCGGCGGCGTAGTAGAAGGCGATGCCAAGCACGGAAACGAGCAGCAGCGCTGCGAAGACCAGCGCCGTGTCGAGCTGGGTCGAAGCGAACTGGATGACGTAGCCGAGACCGTCCGACGCCCCGGCGAACTCACCGACGATGGCGCCGATCACGCTCAACGTGGCGGCGATCTTGGTTCCGGCCATCAGGTTCGGCAGCGAATGCGGAACACGGATCCTGAACAGGATCTGCGTCGGGCTGGCTCCGACGGAATTCATCAGCGACAGCAGCGAGCGGTCGACCGATTGCATGCCCGCCAGCATCGACAGTGTCACCGGGAAGAAGGCGATGACCAGGATGAGGCCGATCTTGGGCGCCAGCCCATAGCCGAACCAGAGGATGAAGATCGGCGCGAGCGCGACTTTCGGCACGTTCTGGAACAGCACCACCAGTGGATACAGCGCGCGTCCCAGCCAGTCGAAGCGCACGATGACCAGCGCAATGGCAATGCCGACCACGACCGAGACCAGGAAGCCGAACAGGATCTCGCCCGCGGTCACCAGCGTCGCTTGCATCAGCGTGCCCCATTGCGCCACCAGCGACTTCGCGATCTCGGACGGGGCGGGAATGATGAAGGCGGATATGGCAAAGATCCGCACGGCGGCTTCCCACGCTACGATTGTCACCAGCAGCAGGATGACCGCCGGCAGCCAACTGCCGGTCGCCGCACTCCAGCTGGAGGCGAGCCGCGGCTCGGAAAGGTCCGTGATGGGTTGGTCGCTCAAGACGCGCCTCCCGGTTGATGGCTGGAGCGCAGCATCGTTCGCAACTGGACCACCAGCCTGACGAACTCCGGATCTTCGGTGACCGTCAGGTCGCGTGGATAAGGCAGCGCAATGTCGAGGCTCTCGGTGATCCGCCCCGGCTTGATCCCCAGCACGTGAACATGGCGCGACAGATGGATAGCCTCGTCGATGGAATGGGTGACGAGCACGATCGTCTTGCCGGTACGCTGCCAGATTTCCAGCAGCGACTGACCCATGGAATCGCGGGTGATGGCATCGAGCGCGCCGAACGGTTCGTCCATCAACAGGACCGCCGGATCGAGCGCCAGGGCTCGTGCGATGGCGACCCGCTGCCGCATGCCACCCGACAGCTCGTTTGGCCGCTTGTGGGCGCTGTCGCCCAGCCCAACCAGCTCCAGCATCTCCTGCCCGCGCGCCCGCAATTCCGAGCGCGACAGCGACTTGTCGGCGATGCCGAGCAGCATCGAGGCATTGTCGACGGCGTTCTTCCACGGCAGCAGGTTGGCGTCCTGGAAGACGAGGCCGATCATGCGCCTGCGCGCCGCCTCGACCGGTGCGAGCCCGGCGATCGCAACGCTGCCCTGGGTCGGCTTCACCAGCCCGGCCAGCACCTTGAGCAAGGTGCTCTTGCCGCAACCGGAAGGGCCGATAAGGGAGACAAACGACCCCTTCGGCACCGAGAGATCGATGTTGCTGAGGATCAGCTGCCGGGCGATGACCACCGAAACGCCCTTGGCGGAGATCAGATTGTCATGGCGGATATGGGCCGGCCTGTCACCGGCGGCTCGAATGGTTTCAATGCGCATGGCTTGTCGCCCCGCGCGCTTTCGTCGGCCGCAGCCACGCCGTCTTGATGGCGAAGGCACCCTTCACACAAACAGCCGACCGGTGGAACTCCTCGAACCGGCCTGCCCTCTGCGCACCGTTTGACATTAGCTACTCCCGGCCTTCCAGGATGCGCCGCACCGCGACGAGCTTGCGCGCCCGTTCGCCTTGCAGCGCCTTTGTCTGCTCGGGCGTGTAGGCAAACATGCCCTCGCCCGACTTGATGCCGAACTTCAACGCAGCCGTCTTCTCCAGCACCATCGGCGCGACATCGTCGCGGTTGGAGAGATCGGCATTCAGGAAGGATGAGACGGATTTGTAGATATCCAGCCCCGCCATATCGAGCAGCGCCATCGGACCGATGACGGCGATCTTGTAGCCGATGCCCCAGGATACGCAGGTGTCGAGGTCTTCCGGCTCGATGACGCCGCGCTCGACAAGATCAACCGCCTCGCGCAGCAGCGCATAGAGCACGCGGTTCTCGACGAAGCCTGGAACATCCTTCTTCACCACCACCGGCAGCAGGCCGATCGAGCGGATAAGATCGCGGATAACAGCCACGGTTTCAGGTGCGGTCTTCTCGCCGCCGATCACCTCGATCATCGGGATGATGTGCGGCGGGTTCGACCAGTGCATGCCGACCATCCGCTCGGGATGCGAAATATGCGCCTGCAGCTTGGTGATCGGGATGCCCGACGTGTCGGAAGCGACGATGACGGACGGGCCGATCAGCGGATCGATGTCGCGATAGGCCTGCGCCTTGATGTCGATATTCTCGGGCACGTTCTCGATCACCAGTTCGGCGCCATCGACGGCCTCGGCGATCGTCTCGACGAATCGCACGCTGCCGGCGCCTGTCCCGGGCGCCTTGATGTCGAGACGATCGAGCACGCCGCCGGCGAGATCGAGCATGCCGCGGGCACGCTCGACCGACGCCTGTGAAACATCATACGCCGTGACATCGAGGCCGCCGCGCGAAAGCCGCGCGGCGATGCCTGGACCCATCGTTCCCAATCCGATGAGAGCGGCGCGCCTGATCATTATGCGGCCTTTGCGGGAGCAGCAGTGGTTGCCGCCTTGAAGGCCGGCCGGGCGGCGATCGCGGCCACCCAACGCTCCAGATCGGGCATCGACGGCCGGTCGATCTTGAAGTCGACGCAGCGCTTCAGGATCGGCGCGCAGGCGATGTCGGCAAGGGTCAGCTTGTCCAGCGCCAGGAAGTCCTTGCCGGCCAGGTGGCCATCGACGATCTTGAGTTGCGCGACAAGGTCCTTCACCTGTTCCTTGTATTCGGCGGTCTGTTCCTCGGGTGTGAGCTTGGCGCCCTTGAAGGCCGCCAGGTAGCCGGGATTGACCGCCGCCAGCAGGAAATCCATCCAGCGCTCGACCTCGGTCTTTTCCGCCGGCGTGGCGCCATTCAACTGTTCGCCACCGAATGCCGCGAGATAGCGCAGGATGGTGTTGGACTCCCAGATCACGGTGTCGCCGTCGACCAGCGTCGGCACCTTGGAGGTCGGGTTGAGCGCCTTGTATTCCGCCGTCTGGGTGTTCTCGAACTGGCGGCCATAGTCCTCGCGCTTGTAGGATGCCCCAAGCTCTTCGAGCATGAAGAGCACCTTCTGGACGTTGCCTGATGTCTGGCGGCCTAACAGCTTGTACATGTCGTCTCCTCGATTGTGTCCAATGCCTACTTGCTCGCTGGGAGCGGCTTGTAGACGATCGCGTCCATTTCGATCTTGGTGTTGATGACGGCCTTTGCCTCGACGGTCGTGCGCGCCAGCACGGCATCGCCGATCCCTTCGAGGAACGCCTTGTTGTAGCGGCCGAAATCGCGCGTATCCTCGAGATAGGTGGTGATCCGCACGACATCCGACAGCGTCGCGCCCTCATGCGCGATGACGCGCGCGATGGTCTTCAGCGTGGCCAGCGTCTCTTCCTCGATCGTGCCGCTGATCATGTTGTTGTTGTCGTCCTTCGGCACCTGGCCCGAGACGAAGATGAAGTCGCCGGCACGCACCGCCGGATGAAACGGCAGGTTCGGGTTCTTGTTGCCGATGGCGTAATGGCTGGCGGATTTTCGCGTGCTGTCGCTCAATGCCTGCTCCTAGAGAACACTGGTTTCGATGATGTCGACGCCACGGATGCGATCGATCAGGTAGACGATGCCGCGGTCGTCGATGGTCACGTCGTTGGACGAGGAACGCTCCGCCCCCTCGGGCGCGTCGGGCACGAAATGGCCGACCTCCTTTGGCGCGAACGGGTCGGCGATGTCGACGAGGCGCAGCCCCTGCGCGAACCATGCAAACGGAATGATCGTGCCCTTGAACCGTTCGGAAGGCTGATGGCAGCCGGTCATCTGCGGCTGCGGTGAACCATCCGGGTCGAGGCCCGGCACCTGGAAGGTCGAGATCGGCAACGGGTTGGTCTCGTCGGTGATGTCGTAGATCCACGTGAAGGCCGGCGGTGATGGCCGAAGCTTGGCGACGTCCTCGTCCGCCACCACCATGATGTTGCGGCCCTTGAGCGGCTGTGGAATCGGCAGGCAGGTGTGGGTGGGATGCGGAAAGCTCGGGCTCGAATTGACGTGCGAGACCAGCTTCGGCTTGGTGATGTCCGAAATGTCGAGGATGAACAGGCCGTGATGCCAGTAGCTGACATACAGCCGGTCGCCCATGCGCAAAGGATGGTGGCAACGCGGCGTGACATAGTCGTGCCAGGGGTATTCCTCGCCGCCACCCGTCCACTGGCCGGGTATCCACCAGCGTCCGACCTCGACCGGCTTTGTGGGATCGATCAGGTCGAGGATCATCACGATGTTGCCGACATAACCGTCGGCGGTCGGCGAGATGTAGACGTAACGGCCGTCGAAGTCGTAGCGGTGGACGCCCTTGCCGCCGGTTATCCATTTCGAGATGAGCTTGGGCTGTGCCGGCTTGGTTGTGTCGTAGAGTGCCAACCCGCCGCCGAAATCGGCCGGGCCGGCATCGCCAAAGCGCTCGTGGTTGATGATCATCAGCCCGTCCTTGGCGCGCACCTTGTGCGAGTGCCAGCCGGGCGGAACATCGATCGTGGCTATCTTGCGCGGATTGCGCGGGTCGGAAATGTCGACCAGCGTCGTACCGCTCGGCGGCCGCATGTGGCCGATATAGAGGATGTTGCCGTCGACCCAGACCTGGCCGCCGCCTGGGCAGTCGACATGGCCGATCTGCTTGGTGTTGAACGCCGAAACCAAATGCATACGCCCTTGCTGCTGAAACGTCATTTCAATGTCCCCGCCGCCAAGGGCGGCGGGGCAGTAGGATGGGAACTAGACGAGACGGAGCAGATCGCCGGCCTGGTTGCGGCCCCAGCGCTTGTAGAGGAGCAGCGCCTTCTGCGTCGGCGCATCGGTGGCGCCGAAGAAGATCACCGGCTCGCTCGACGAGCCGTTGACATGCTCGACCCAGGAACCGCCGGGTATGGCGATGGTGTCGAACTGGTTCCAGTCATATCGTTTGCCGTCGATGATCGAATGGCCGTTGCCGCGGAACGGCGCCAAGAGCAGGCTGGCGGTCTCGCGCTGCGGCAAGGTCTTCTCGCCGGGGCGCAGCATCTGCACGTAGAAATTGATGGTGTGGAAGACGGGTCCGCCGGTCGTCGGATCGACATAGTCGATGACGATGCCTTCATGAGGGTCGCCATCCCAATCCTTGTGAGCGTCTAGGACCGCTTCCATCTTCTCCCAGCGATAGACATACATCGGAGACGACAGGCCGCCGCCGCGCTTGTGGTCGACGAAACGCGGCATCAGGCCGCCCTCGCCATAGATGCGCTGTGAATAGTCACCGGGATAGCGGGCGGTCTGCACCTTCTTCTCGACTTCCTTGCCGTCGACCATCTCGGTGTATTTGTGGTCGAAATGGACGGCGTGCAGCGTTTCGACCAGCGGCAGGTCGAGCACCGACAGGTTGACCGCCTGCTCGCCGCCGACGGTGCCATGATTGTGCCAGGCGTCGTTGGGCGTCAGCACCATGTCGCCGGGGCCGAAGACCACGTCTTCGCCCTCGACGCCGGTGAAGTTGCCCTTGCCGGTCAGGCCGAAGCGGATGGCGCTCGGCGAGTGCTTGTGCGGCGGCATGATCTCGTCGGGATCATTCAGGCGGTAGGCGGTGTACATGGTGCTGACCGATGCACGCTTGGGCGCAAGGCCAGGATTGACCAGGATCAGCGAGCGGCGCTCGCTGTCGTCCATGGTCACCAGTTCGGCGGCGCGTTGCAGCAGCGGCTCGATGTCCGAATAGGACCACACGAAGGGAACGGCCTTCGACGTCGCCATCAGCTGCTTGATCTCGTCATGATCGACGCCTTCCGACGTCGCCCAGAACGGAAACATGTTCTTTGCGTAGAGGGCGTCATAGAGGCCCTTGAGTGCTGCCTTCTTGTTGGTGAGCACATCGTTAGCTGGTTGCGCCAGGGACATATCGGACACCTCTCGTCACGAAGAAAATACTTCTAACCAACTCAACCGTATTCGCATTGGTTTTGCGCGACAATACCCAAATTGCGAATTTTATAAGTTTTTGGTTGAGGTGCATTTTTGAGAGGCAAATGCCCAGAAACAGGCAGAAATAGCCCAAGAATGCTCGAAATATGCCTTGAAATCAGGGCATGAAGCCGCCTCGTCACGGCCAGGCGGAGGCACATGACGGTCCAACCAACGCAGTTTTCAATCTCAACCAAAAGACTTTGGTTGTATTCCGGCCGCCTCTGTCAGGCCGCCACGCTCTGTTGGGCGCGGCTGCGGATCAGATCCGCGGCCTTTTCGGCGATCATGACGACCGCCGCATTGATGTTGCCGCAGACGAGGTCGGGCATGACCGAGGCGTCCACGACACGAAGTCCGGCGATGCCGCGCACCCGCAATTCCGGATCGACCACCGATGCCGCATCGACGCCCATGCGGCACGTGCCGGCCGGATGATGCACGGTGATCGAGGTCTTGCGGATATGCTCGTCGATCTCTTCGTCGCTCTCGCATTTCGGGCCGGGGAAGAACTCCGCACCAACGAACGGAGCCATGGACGGCTGGCTGGCAAGGTTGCGCGCAACACGAAAGCCGGCGCGAAGCGACTGCCAGTCGCGCTGCGAGGACAGGAAATTCTGATGGATCAGGGGCGCGGCGACCGGATCGCTGGACGCCAGCCTGACGCTGCCGCGGCTCTCCGGCTGCACGGCAACGATACGGGTCGCAAAGCCGTCGGCGAACGGCGCCTTGAACGGCGACATGTAAGGCCATGCTCCAAGCGGTGCGGCGGTGAAAAGCAGCTGTACGTCCGGCAACGGCCGGCTTGCGTCGCTCTTCAGGAATGCCACGACGCCGCCAGGCACATCTCCCGAAAAGCCCTTTCCGGTGAGATAGGTCTTGACGAAATCCAGCCCGATACGATCGGCCCGCATCATCTTGAGAAACGGTCCCGGTTGTTTGCGACGATACATCAGGATGACCGAAACATGGTCCTGCAAATTCTTGCCGACCTGCGCACGATCGACTTTCGTCTCGATGCCATGCGCCGCGAGCTCGCCGCTGTCGCCTATGCCTGACAGCATCATCAGCTGCGGCGTGTTGATGACGCCGCCGGCAAGCAGGACCTCGCGCCGCGCCACAACTTCATGGCTCGCCCCGCCTCTGGTGTAGGCAACGCCGGTTGCGCGCCCATTCTTCAGCAGGATCTTCGTCGCCATCGCGCCGGTCAGCACCTTGACGTTGCCGCGACGCATAGCCGGCCGCAGATAGGCGGTCGCGGTCGAGCAGCGGCGGCCGTTCGCAATTGTCATCTGCAGGCGGCCGAAGCCTTCCTGTATGGCGCCGTTGTAGTCGTCGGTCTGCGGATATCCGGCATCACGGCTGGCCGTCGCGAACGCATCGATCAGTTCGTCCTTGTAGCGGCAGAACTGGGTGTTCAGCGGCCCGCTGCCGCCGCGATACCGGCTTTCGCCTCCTTCCCAGCGCTCCTGCTTCTTGAAGTAGGGCAGCACCTTGTCGAACGACCAGTCCGTCAGGCCGCTTGCCGCCCAGCGATCATAGTCGCCGCGATTGCCGCGCACATAAGCCATGGCGTTGGTGGAGGAAGAGCCGCCGATGACCTTGCCGCGCGCGCATTCGACCTTGCGCCCGCCGACATTGGCCTCGGGCTCGCAGAAATACATCCAGTCGTGGCGGCGTTCGGTCAGGATCTTGCCCCAGCCGAGCGGGATGTGGATCATCGGATCGCGGTCCCAATCCCCCGCCTCCAGCAGAAGCACCGACACGGCAGGGTCTTCGCTCAGCCGGTTCGCCAGCACGCAGCCGGCCGATCCCGCACCGACAATGACGTAGTCAAAGGTTTCGTCAGCCGGCATGCGTGATCCTCGGGAGAAAGACGGTCCGCCGCGATGGCAACCGTCGACATGGGCAGTCAACCATTGCGCAACTGGTGTTGTCAACCATTGCGTACAGTTGTAGATTGGTTGAATTGGTTGAGTGCCGTCGAACAGGTTTTCGTGTCACAATATGATGTCGGGACGTTGAGTCGGCGGTCTGCCGATCGGACAGGAGATTTGGTTTTGAGCGCATTCGAGCCGCAGGTCGGACCATCGGATCTCGACGACATCATCGCCGCGGTCCGCCAGTTGCAGCAGGGCGGCGGCAAGCTTCCGTCCGAGCGCGATCTTGCGGAACATCTGAGCGTCAAGCGCCATCAGCTTCGCAAGGCGCTTGAAGTGCTGCGCCTTTCGGGCGACCTCAAGCCGGCGCGCGCCAGGCGGGCGCCGACTGCCCTTCCGAGATATGGCGAGGAACTGGTCAGGGTAACCAATCCGATCGAGGTCCTGGAATTGCGCCTGATCATGGAGCCGGGCCTTGCCCGACTGGCGTCGCTGCGCGCCTCCTCTTTCGAGACGGCGCGGATCCTCGACGCGGCAACCACGCCTGAGAACGCCCCGTCGGGTGAGGTCGACTTCGCTTTCCATCTCGCGATCGTCGCCGCGGCCCGCAACCACCTTGCCGCGGAATTCTACAAGATGCTGCGCCAGGTCGGTGTCGATGCGCGGGTGAAGGTTGCGCGCACCGCGGCACCCACCTGCCCCAAGCGGATCGCCCACCGCGACGGCGAGCATCGCCTGATCGCCGAAGCGATCTCGCAGCGCGATCCCGAAGCGGCAGAGACCGCAATGCGCGCGCACCTTTTGTCCGTGCAGAGACAGATCATGGAACGGTCGAACGCCGGCGCCTTTGCCGCGTGATCGTATCACCTCTGACATCGAGCCTGTGCGGGGAATTTCAAATTGAAACGTCATTTCGACGTGCTGGTGATCGGCGCGGGATCCGCAGGCTCGGTTGTTGCCAGCCGGCTCAGTGAAGACCGGTCGTGCCAGGTCGGCCTCATCGAGGCCGGGGCGATGCCGGCCGATCCCGACATCGCCGATCCGCTGAAATGGACGATGCTCCAGGGCCGCGCCTATGACTGGAGCTACCGGACCGTGCCCCAGCCCTTCACTGCCGACCGCGTCCATGAATGGCCGCGCGGCAGGATAGTCGGCGGCTCGAGCTGCCTGCATGCAATGGCCTATGTGCGCGGCCATCCCGATGATTTCGAACCTTGGGCACAAGCCGGTGGCGAGCGCTGGTCCTATCGGGGGTTGTTGCCGGGCTTCATCCGCAGCGAAGCCTTCACCGCCTTCGATGCGCCGACACGCGGCAAGAGCGGCCCGCTGGACGTCTATCTGCCGGACGCCGAGGTCAGTCCGGTCGTGCGTGCCTACATCGCCGCCGGGCGATCCCTGGGCGCTCCCGCCCTGAGCGACCACAACGGCGGCGAACTGGTCGGCACCAGTCCCAATTCACTCAATATACGTGACGGCAAGCGCCTGAGCGTCGCCGACGCCTATCTGCCGCCGCGGGTCATGGCGCGGCCGAACCTGACCTTGCTCGCCGGCCACGAGGTCGAGCATCTAGTGCTGGACGGCCACAAGATCACGGGCGTGAGCGTGGTGTGCGGGGGTGAGACCGGAACACTCTCCGCCGACCGGATCGTTCTTTGCGCCGGCGCCGTATCCACGCCGCTCATCCTCATGCGGTCGGGCATTGGCTGTCCCGATACGCTGAAGCAGGCTGATATACGCTGCCTAGCCGATCGGGGCGATGTGGGCCGCAACCTGCAGGATCATCTGCTGGCTCTCGGAAATGTCTACAGCACGAAAAAGCCGGTGCCGCCCTCCCGCCTGCAGCACTCCGAATCGCTGATGTATCTGCACAGCGACGATCCGACCCGCTCTACGGGAAGTCCCGATATCGTGCTCGCCTGCGTCGTCGCCCCGTCCGCGGCCGAGGGCCTGAAGACCCCGCCCTATGGCTCCGCCTTTACCATCCTGTGCGGCGTCACCCATCCGACAAGCCGAGGGCGCATCACACCAAGCGGGCCGGGCCGCAACGATGCGCCGGTCATCGACCCACATTATCTCGAAACCGAACACGACCGCGCGACATTCAGGATGGCGTTGAAGCGGGCGCGCATGGTCGGCCATCATGCGGCTCTGGACGAATGGCGCGATATGGAGATCCTGCCAGGCGCCCCGGTTCAGTCCGATGCCGAACTCGATGCTTTCATTGCCAGGGCTGCTTCCACCCATCACCATCCGGCCGGCACGTGCCGGATGGGTCGTGACACTGAGGCCGTCGTCGATCCTGACTTGCGGCTGAACGGCTTCGACAATGCCTTTGTCGTCGACGCCTCGGTGATGCCGGCGATCCCGAGCGGACCGATCAATGCCGCGATCGTCGCCGTAGCCGAAACCTGGGCGGCGTCTTCACGGGCTACCCCGTCGTCAGCGTAACCGCGGCCGCGTCCGACAATTCCCCTGGGTTCCGAATGGCTCTGGTTCCCGGAGAATGTCAGCTATGGAGATGCGTCAGTTCAAACGCGGCTCCGTCCTGGACGCCGGCCATGCGCTGCTCGGCGGACCGGAACATGTCCGCGAACTCCACCTGGTTTTCGAACACCACGCCGCCGACCTTGACGGTCAGGGCATCCTCGGTCCCCTTTGGCGCGAAATAGACTTGCGCGATCCGCGCCTCGATACGCTGGCCGATTTCCCTGGCTTCTGCTTCGGTCGCACCGGCGAGGAAAACCCCGAACATCGACGTTCCCATGCGTCCAACCAGATCCTCCGCGCGCACCGACGATTGTATGGTCGAGGCTATGAGCCGCAAGGCTTGATCGCCCCATTCAAGACCAAAGCGCAGGTTGATGGACCGCAGATGCTCCGAATGGATGACCAGGAAGGCGCCCGATTTAGGCCCCGGCACCGACGGCCTTGCCGTTCTTTTTTCGACCATCGACGTGAAGACCGCTCCGTTCAGGCAGCCGGTCGTGGTGTCGAAGGTTGCCGACTTGTCGAGTTCCCGGCGATAGCGACGAAGCTCGATCTGTTTCAATCCAACGAACAGAAAAAGCGGAACACCAAGGACAACAGGCAACAGGATTGCCGTGATCATGCTGCGCCCAAATGGCGTCAGCGCCTCGGAGAACAGGAGCAGATAATTGAGGCCGACGGAAACGCCCAGGATTGCAGTGGTTCCCAGAAACGTCAGCAAAGCGACGCCTTTCCATGCCTGGTCGGTGGTGCTCGCCATAGTCTTTGTCACTGGCCGATCTCCTGTGGATGGGCTGGTATAGGGCCGGTGTGTTGCAATTTCAGTTTCAAGGAACCTTGCAATTTAATCGATTGCGCGATGACCCCATCAAGGCTGCGGACGAAATCGGCTTGCTCCCAATGCATGACCTCGGCTTTGGGAAAAGGACATGCATAAAAGACAGACGCAAAGCTGCGCCCGTGGCGGTGAACAGACAAGCATCAGGGTTGAATGGCAGGCTATTGTGCCGGGCCGAATATGCCCATCTCAGCCTTTCTGGCTGTCGCCTCCGCCTTGCCGTAGATGCCGCTCGGCAGCGCCGTGGCCCAGCCGTTGGAGACAAGCCAGGCGCCAACATCCTGCTTGCCTAGCCTGCATGGCGCGGCGACGGCTAAACGCTCGACGTCCGGAGGTACGAAACAGTGCAGCCCGCGTCCCCTCAGCCAGGAATTGAAAACGGCGCGTGCGCGCAGGCCGCAAGGCCAGGTGACGTCATGAAACGAGCAGGAGCTGTCGAGATCGATGCCTCGCACTCCGCTGATGACCACCTTGCGGCCCATGGATTCGAACATCGCCGACGATGTGGCAACCGGGCGGTAGAGCAAGACCTCCCGCCAATCCCCAGGCATTGGCGTTTTCGGGGGCACGGCGAGACCGAGCTCGCTGAGTGGCGGACGGGGCTCGGTCCGTTCGATCTCAGCGGGATCAAGCCGTGGCGGAGCGATCAGGTCTTGAGCAACCTTGCGCGCCGGCTCCAGGCGTTGTGCGCCGGCTACCGGGGCAACCGGCCGGATAGGCTGCGTATCGTCAACATCCCGCGACGGGGCACGGACAGGCCGATCGACCGAAAGCAACGCGCCACCTTGAATGATCAGCAGTATCCCGGCCAGAAGCAGCAGGCTTCCGAGCGCGATCGCCAAGCGGCTGCGGCCCGGCCTGCCCATCAGCTTGAACAGGATCTCAGGGATTTGCGCCGGTCAGAAACCCGACGTCGATTTGGCAACCAGCTTGAGCGCACCTTTTTCAATCCGATAGAACGGCATCGAGCGTTCGCTAGATCCGTCGGCCCGAAACCGGAACAGGCCGGTCGACCCGCGAAAGCCGTTTGGATTCTCGAGAACCTTTTTGCTGAAGCCATCAGGCCCGATCGCGCTGGCAATCCCTGCCGTCAGGGCAACCATGTCATAGGCATAGGCCACATTGACGTCAGCCGGATAGTTGTATGCCGTCCTGAAGCGGTCGGCGATCGGCCCGGTTTCACTTGGATCGAGCGTGGCGATAAACGCCCCCTCTAAGAGCGGATCCATGGGGTGCTCCAGCCAACGGTTCGTTCCGACGACGGAGATAGTCTTTCCCGGAATGCCCTTCGATTTGAGGGCGGCAAGGACAGGCGACGGACTGCCATTGCCGCTGGCGACAATGACGGCGTCGGGGGCGTCCACGAGTGAGCCCATTTCGTCGACCGCCTTCGCGGCGCCGTCGCCGGCGGAATATCGGAGAGTGACCGCGAGCGCCGCGCCGTAGATGCTGAGGCTGTTTGCGACCCGCTTCTCCATGGCGCCGGCGTTTGGGCCATCCGCGACAAGCAGTACGAACTTCTTGCTGCCTTTCGCGGCTAGTCCCGCGGCGCCCGCGGCGGCGCTGTCCGCTTCGCCAAGGAGCACGGCATAAACCCCGGCGCCACCGGCGAAATTATCGGCGAGCGCCAGGACCGGTGGCCGCTTCGATCCAGACAGCGTGGCAATATGCTGGGCTGCCGTCAGTTCGGTCGGGCCGATCACGACCTTCGAGCCCGTCGTTATGGCCGTTATCGCCATTTTGCTGGCCAGTGCGCTGTCGCCTTTGGTGTCTTCTACCGTCAGCGTAAGCAGTCCATTGCCAATATCCGTCATCGCCAGCTTGGCCGCATCCAGCATCTTCCTGCCGTTTTCGCCCGCTGTTCCGGAGCCGGACAACGGCAGCAGCATCGTGACTTTGGTCGAACCGGTGCCCAGCGACTGGGTCGCCTGGACGGGGCCGGCACCGGCGGCGCCATTCTGCCCGGCAGGCGCGGCAATCGCCGCCGGATCGAGCACTTCGGACACGCCGCCTTTCGACTGGCAGCCCGATAAGATCGCGGCGAGCGCCAAGGCGATTGCCCATGTCCGCGGACAGTGGACCTGTCGGCCAGCTTCCATGAATGCTCCACCCCTATGTGCCGCCGGATATTGTTCCCGGTCTGGTCTCCAACGCATGTTACGGCGGACTTGCAGTGCCGTCTGTAGTTCTTTTAGCCGCCGAAAAGCCTGCCTCTGAGCGCCCTGATCTGCCTTGCTTGCCCGGCACTTCGATAGTCGGCGCATTTCATGTATCGCGGCCCGGGCCCGAACAGGCGGCGCACGCAAACGCCTTTTTCCTGGGCTGGGGCTCCCTCCTCCCCTCCTGGCGAAAATGCGGCAAAGCCAAATGTCGCCACCGGCAACGGTCCGGTCACTTCGATCCCTTCCCTTGCCAGGATTGCCCGTGCACGCTGGCAGTAGCGGACCGAAAGGGCCGAGAACCGGCTTTCATTGTGCCCGGCGCGATACTTCATGACGGTGGTGCACAGATCGCCCCCGGCCAGCCTGTTGGCCTGTGCAAGATATTTGACCCCCAGCGCGATGTTGGCCGCCGGCGCGCTCAGATCGTCGAGGGAGCCTCGAAAGCCGAGCATCCTGGCCGTCGCCGGCATCACCTGCATCAGGCCGACTTCGCCGTCGGCGCCCTGCACGCCGGGATCGAAGCCGCTTTCGATCTCCATCACCGCATGCGCCAGCAGCGGCTCCAGGCCATAGATCGATGCCTGGCAGCTGGCAAATGCCTTGAATGTCTGCCGGGTCCACTCCGTAGCCGGATCACAGCGCACTGCCTGCTTCAGGCCGGCCGAAAGCCGTTGTTTCACGGACGGTCGTTCCAGCCAGTTGGCACTGGCCGGCGTGACCGTTTGGACAAAGCCAAGCAACACGATCGCGCCCGCGACCGCCTTCAGGAAGGATCCGTCGGCTGTCATGATGGCCAACAGGCGTGGTTCGCCTAGCCGGTCAGTGCATGTACTCGACCATGCGATCGTGAAAACACTCGCATTTGTTGAGGGTGTCTTCGTCCTTGTAGTTCGTCTTGAGGTAGCCGTAAGCCATGCCGCAGGCGACCTTGGCTTCCGATGCCCAGACGAAGACGGGCCGGGAGGAGTTGATCCACTCCGAACTGTTGGCGGCTGCGACCGACTCGTCCATCAGCTTCACCACCTGCTCCCTGAGGTCGACGATGTTGTCGTTCAGCACCAGGTTGGACGTGCCGACGACACGGCAATAATCGCCGGTCGGGCCATCGATGATGTCGGCGGCATACCCCGTCGACCCGACTGCCAGCAACAGCGTCGCAGCGGAAACCAGCAGTCTTGCAGAACGTTTCATGTTGAGCTCCCCTCGATATTAGCGATGTATAACATAGTCGCGTGGCCGTGCGCCATGGCGTTAGATCGTTGCCGTGTGTTGTACATGCGCCGTGTCGTCGTAGAGTATCGTGATCGTGCCTGCGGCAGGTGCGTTCTGCAACTCGGCGACGTCCACGAAATTGGCCGCATTGCCCGAACCAGTCGTATCGACGCTCAGTGTCTTCGTGTCGGCGTCGTAGTGCACATAGTCATTGATGTTGCCCCCCGACGCCGTGTCGAACAGCGCGCTCAGGTCGATCTTGTCGCCCTCACCGCCAGGGCCTGTGCCGTGGTAGTCGGTGATGAGATCCTTGATGTCGAGGTTGTCAAGCTTGAAGGTGTCGGCGCCCGTGCTGCCGGCGGTCTGCTCTGCCGGCGCAACAAGTGAGGTGTCGAGTTCGACCTCGACATAGTTGCCGGTCGTGCCGTCGGCCATCTGGAAGGTTCCGTTGCCTGTCACGGTCTGTCCGTCGATTTCGCCGACAGTCGGAGTAGCCGCTGTGCTGATGGAGACGATACCGTTGTCAGCGAGGTGTGACAATTCTCCGGCGTCACTGGTGCCGTTGGCATTGGCGTCTTTCCAGATCAGCAGGCTGTCGAAGGCGGTATCGTTGTGGTCGATGACACCGTCATGGTTGCTGTCGAGCGAAGCCAATGCCGCCGCGCCGCTGGCGAAGTTGCCACCGCCGAAGTTCGGCGTGAACAGTTCGGTGCCATCGTCGATCTTGCCGTCATGGTTGAGATCGACCGCCAGCATCCCATCATGGGATGTGTTCCAGGCAAGCTGTTCCTTGGCACCATCGCCATTCATGTCGAACTGAACACCATGACTGACGTCTGAGAAGGCAAACCCATTGTGGTTCAGGTCGAGGATAATGGGATCGATCGACCCTGTGAGCAGGGTGTTCAGGTTCGCGATCGTGACCCCTTGGAGATCGACGAGAGTTCCCACGCCGGCACCTGCACCAGTCTGGGTGTAGACAAATGTATGGCTCACCGCCGCTATCGTTGCGGTGAAGGCGAGCGTCGCCCCGGCGTTTCCGATATCCGTTATCGTCAGATACTGGACAGCCGCCGCCAAGCTTGCGGTCGAGTTGACCGTCAACGGTGTTGTAAAGCTGTCCGTCCCGAAGAACGTGGCGATGCCATTCGTGACCGAATGGGACTGAACCGTGTCTCCGCCGATCGTCAAGGTGGTGTTCCCCCCATCGACGTTGCCGCCCGTCGCAGCCACGAGGGTGCCTGGCAGGCTTAGCTTATCGGTCCCGGCGACGAAGTCCGTGATGATGTCATAGCCGGAGATCGTGCCGAGGTCGCCTGATCCGCTGATGACGGGCGTCGAGTCGCCAGCCCCAATCACGAAGGTGTCTGCGCCAGCGCCGCCGGTCATCGTGTCGGCGCCGGCACCGCCGGTCAGTGTATCGTTTCCGCCAAACCCCTGCAGGATATCGTCGCCTCCGTTGCCGTTCAGCGTGTCGCCATTGGCCGTACCCTGCATGGTCTCGGCATCCGCCGTGCCAGCATAGGTAACACCGTTGACAACGTGAACGTCCAGCTGCTGTGCCGGTGACGTATCGCCGTCCGCGTCTTTCACGGTGACATTGAAAGTTAGATCGGCATTTTGCGCCGTCGTCGTGGTGCTGACCAGGCCGATGTCCGAGACCTTGAAGCCCAGATCGTTGACATCCGAACTCAAATTTTGCGTCGTCGTGCTCGCTCCGCCGGCACCGATCGCACCGTTTAGATTGATAGCTGTGCCGGTGATGCCTTCATCGGTCGGAGTGATCTGTGCGCCCACCAGCACGTAGTGCTGACCAGCAGCATTGTAGTCATTCGATTCGATGATCAACAGGCCGTCATTGTTGTCGAGCGTTACGCTGGAGTAGATGCCCGGACCAGTGCCCGGGCCCTTGAAGATGTCGCCGTTCTCGACAAACATTGCCTTGGTCGTATAGGTGCCGGCAACCGTATCGTAGAGTTTCAGGATGACGATGAAGTCTTCGGAGTTCCCGATGCCATCGAACTTCAGGAACATCGAACTTACCTGAGCGTCAGGGGCCAAATTCGTGAATCCAGTCGGGTTTGTGGTGAAGAAGTCCATGTCCATGACTTCTCCCTTGCCCATTGTATCGCCCGCAACGCCGTTTGCTGTGCCGGAGATGGACACGTATGCCGAACTCTGGGTGAGCAATTCTCCGTTCACGTAGGTAAGCGAATTGCCATCAATCGAACCCGATTGCAGGTTGTCAGCCCCGGTGCCAGCTCCCGGTTCCGCGTAGCCGGTAAACTGGATGAACAGATTTGGATTGACCTGGGCTACCGCCACATCCGGCTGGCTGTTGTCAACCGTCGAGGATCCCGGTTGATAGCCAACGATAGAGGACGAATTGCTCACTGTACTGATCGTTACTGCTGAGATCGGGTCGGTCAGGTCCACGGTGTAGGTTCCCGCAACCTTGTCGAACGTGAGGGTGCCCGTTTCCTGGGTAGACACCCCACCCGTGAGATAGTTGAAGCTGACATTGAAGACGGCCGTTGTTGACGTCTCAGAGGCCCAGATCACGGTCGGCGCCGTGATTGCGCTCCCAGCCACACTGCCAGCCAAAGTGATGGCGGAAAAGTCCGAATTGAGGCTGCTGTACGCCGTATGTCCGTCAGCACCGATGGAGTAGTCGAAGACGCCGGTGCCGCTGACAGTCCCGCTGTTGGCGAAATAAAGATCCGTCTTGTCGAGAACCGTCGGACCGTCGTCGAGGAAGGTCAGGTTCTTGCCGATGTCGACCGAGGCCGACTGGCTGTCGCCGTCCTTGTCGGTGATCGTGGCCGTCACCTTGATCAGATCGTCGGCGCTCAGGCTGGTCGGCTCGTTCGGATCCGTCGTCGGATGGACGACCGCCCGGATCTGGT